>JACMJP010000255.1 GCA_014380545.1 Chitinophagales bacterium
GGTATGTTATTAATTTATAACGGGCAGGAAGTAGCATTGAACAGAAGATTAAAATTTTTTGATAAGGATTCTATTATTTGGGATTCCAGGGATATAGCGCCTAGTTCCTATAGGCAATTTTATTCAATATTAAATAAATTAAAAAAGGAAAACCCTGCATTGTGGAATGGAAATTATGGAGGTACTTACAGAAGAATTGAAACAAGTGATACCGATGTATTTGGTTTTGTGCGGGAAAAGGATGGCAATAAAATTCTTGTTCTTTTAAATATGGTGAATGGGGTACAAAAAGTTGCCATTAAAAATGAAAATGGAAAATACCTGGAAGCATTTACTGGAAAGAAAATTAAAATGAAAGATAAATTTGCTGTTGAAATGAAGCCCTGGGGATATGCTGTTTTAGTATTGAAATAATTTCAGGCATTTTATAGTATATATAATTTTATCTGATTAGTCGTTCAGTGTTTAATCCTTTTTTATTTCGCCAGGTTATATAATGTTTATGCAGGTGACAAAGTGTTGCAGAGTTATTACTTATTACTTTTTGATGGATGATTTTATAAAACAATAAACGATGTATACCGGCATCAAAATGATCCTGTAATTCCATTTCCCTGTAAGATAAAGTTTCATCCGGTAGGGGGTAATTAAATAATTCAGTTCTCAAAGAACCTGTTTTAAAATTATCAATTGATTTAAGACCCTGCATATGATTCTTTCCCATTGCATAAGCATCCTGAGAAAAATCAGCAGGTACATTTGCCAGCGCAATTTTTTTTATTTCTTCGACTTGTTGGCATGCTTTGCCTTCATGCCGCAAAGAGCCCACATAAAATGTATCATCTATTGCTCCATGCAGATCAGTCGGGAAAAGATTAAATAAATTATTTTTTCCAAGGCTTATAACGGAGATGATTCTTGGAACAGAATAAGCGATTGCTACCTGCTTATATAAATTGCCCGGGAGATTTATATTGTCCCGCCTTTTTCTTTTTAACTTTTCATGTATGCTGTTTGTAAACTGATGAAAGGGGGATAAAAAATGATGTTCGCCAAACACTCCCTCGAATATGAACAGCGACTGATTGTTAAATTTTTTTTCTGTCAGAATTTTGAGAAAAATCAGCGCATCACTTTTTGTATCAATATAAAATGCATTTTTCTGTATAAGATCAGTAAATAAATTTCTCTGAAAGGATAAACATACTTCGGTTGATCTTTGTAATATTGAATAACAGGTATCATCATGAGTTAATGTAATTCCGATCAGGAGAGGCTTGTATCCTAAAAAGATATGTGATGCTGTAACTTCTTTCGATTCAGGATTGTTTTTAAATGAAAGAAAGACTTTAAAGGGATCAGATAAATTTTGAAAACCGGTGCAGATATATTCCTGTGTTTCGGTTGTACCTAAAACTAATTTTTTGATAAAGTTTTTATACAAAATAAAGGTTTGAATTTTATTTGAATAGTTTTTTAACTCCTGTTTTCATGCGGCTTAGAATTGTTTTCTCCCTCCATGTTCCGCTTACATGGTGAATGCCTTCCGATATACCATTATGAATAATTTTTTTATATTGATTTTTGTTTTTGGGTGTTGGCGGATGAAATATTAAACGCTCAGGTAAAAATGCATCTTCATATTTGGCCGTATAAAATATTCTCGTTAGAAAATCAGGTCCTGTTGTGTGTAATACTTCCAGGTAATTATTTATTTGCGGGGGGGTATTTTGCAACTCATCGATCATGGTTTTCCAGAAAATATGATTTGGTGCAGAACCAAAAATACAATTACCTAATAGATTCATTTTATCTCCAAAAGAGATACTTCTGCTAACCGGTAGCACAAGTTCTTTATCAGCATATTGAAATGGTTTCAGCATTTCATAATCCAGATCTAAATATAACCCGCCGATTTTATACATAATTAAATAGCGGATCACATCAGCCCGCATAATATTTTTTGGCAATGACATGTATACAGGATAGAAATCAGGAAATTCTTTTTTTACAAAAGTTTCATTATCTGTATCGGTCCATAACTTATATTCCCAATCAGAATGTAAACTCTTTACTTTACTTTGATATTCCAGCCATTGTACAGGAACTTCTTTATTCTTCCATGTTTGATGAATTATTTTTGGTATGGGCATTTTTATTACCTTATTTACCTCGAATAATTCGGCGCCTCTTTCGTAATTACAACATCATGTGGATGAGATTCACGAATACCACTTGCAGTAATTTTTACAAACGATGAATCTTTTAATGCAGCAATATTTTTTGCTCCCGTATAACCCATTCCTGCTCTTAAGCCACCAATATATTGCACCATTACTTCTTCAACAGTTCCTTTAAAGGAAATTCTTCCCACAATACCTTCAGGTACCAATTTTTTCAGATCATCTTCCGCATCCTGAAAATACCTGTCTTTACTTCCCTGCTCCATCGCTTCCATACTTCCCATTCCCCTGTATGATTTAAATTTTCTTCCTTCATAAATTATAGTTTCGCCCGGGCTCTCTTCTGTTCCGGCAAATAAACCTCCCGCCATAATTGTATCTGCTCCGGCAACAATTGCTTTTACAATATCACCGGTATATCTTATTCCGCCATCACCAATAATCGGAACTCCGCTTCCTTTAATTGCATTTGCTGCATCATTAATTGCACTTATTTGCGCTACGCCAATTCCTGCAACAACTCTTGTTGTGCAAATACTTCCCGGACCAACTCCAACTTTAATTGCATCAACACCTGCATCAACAAGTGCCTTTGCTCCTGATCCCGTTGCAATATTCCCCGCAACAATTTCCATGTCGCTGAATTTATTTTTGACCTGCTTCACCATTTCAATTACACCTTTGCTATGCCCGTGAGCTGTATCAATAATAATTAAATCAACCTCAACATGTTTTAATGCTTCTATTCTTTCAAGTGTATCCTGTGTAACACCCACTGCAGCTCCAACTAATAATCTTCCGAATTTATCTTTGCATGCTCTGGGATGACTTTGCAATTTCATGATGTCTTTGTAAGTAATGAGCCCTTTTAAAATTCCGTCTTTATCTACAACAGGTAATTTTTCAATGCGATAATTTTTTAAAATTTCTTCTGCCTGTTGTAATGTTGTTCCTTTCGGGGCAGTAATTAAATTATTTTTAGTCATTGCATCTGAAACTTTTTTATTAAAATCCGTTTCAAAACGCAGATCTCTGTTGGTGAGAATACCAACTAATTTTTTGTTTTCATCAATTACCGGAATTCCACCAATTTTAAATTCCCGCATCATTGTGAATGCATCTTTAATTGTTTGATGTTGTAATAAAGTAACCGGGTCTATAATTAATCCGCTATCACTTCTCTTTACTTTGCGCACATGCTCAGCCTGTTTTTCAATAGACATGTTTTTATGAATGATACCAATGCCGCCTTCCCTTGCCATTGCTATTGCCATTTGAAATTCAGTAACAGTATCCATTGCAGCTGAAATAACCGGAACATTAATTCTGAGATTTCTTGTGAGTTGTGTAGATATGTCAACTTCTCTTGGCAATATTTCAGAGTAAGCAGGCAGTACTAAAAGATCATCGAAGGTGAGGCTTTCGCCGGGAAACTTAGTTGAGAGATTTTCCATGTGCAAAGATACTGCAATATATAAAAATGCAAAATCCTGACTTTTGCCTATATAAAGAATAAACTATAGTTTTGTTTTAAATCAGTATATGAAAATTAAAGGCCTTTTAATAATCACAATAGTTCAATTTACTTGTTTTGTAATTTGTTCTCAGGCACAAGATTGCAGTCAATGGGCCAACGTCAGTAGTGGGACAACATGGAGATACGAAATATATACTTCTAAAGGTAAGTTA
>JACMJP010000001.1 GCA_014380545.1 Chitinophagales bacterium
AAGTAGATGTCATCAGAAAACCCGGAACATTAATTACAAGCAACACATCGGGAATTCCCATCCATTTAATGATTGAAGGACGCAGTGATGATTTTAAAAAACATTTTTGCGGAACACATTTTTTTAATCCTCCACGATATTTAAAATTATTAGAAATAATTCCATCTCCTGAAACTGATATTTCTGTTGTTGAATTTTTAATGGATTATGGCGACAGGTTTTTGGGAAAAACAACTGTATTATGTAAAGACACCCCCGCATTTATTGCGAACAGAATTGGTGTATTCGGCATTATGGCAGTATTAAAAGTGATGGATGAGTTGCAATTAAATATTGATGAAATAGATGCACTGACGGGACCTGTTTATGGAAGACCAAAATCAGCCACATTCCGCACAGCGGATGTTGTCGGCATTGACACATTAGTGAAAGTTGCAAACAACACATACGAAGCTTCGCCTGATGATGAGTCAAGGGAAATATTTCGCATTCCGGTTTATATAAATTCATTAATTGAAAATAAATGGCTGGGTGATAAAACAGGTCAGGGGTTTTTCAAGAAAATAAAAAATGAAACAGGTGAAAGCGAAATTCAAACATTAAACCTAAAAACATTAGAATATCAAAAACAAACAAAAGGAAAATTCGCAACACTGGATTCTGCAAAACCTGTTGATGATCTTAAAGAAAGAATAAACGTATTGCATGCAGGGCAGGATAAAGCGGGAGAATTTTATCGCAAGGTTTCCAATTTAATTTTTAAATACATTTCATTTCGTATTCCTGAAATTGCAGATCAGGTCTATAAAATTGATAATGCAATCAAGGCTGGTTTCGGCTGGGAACTTGGTCCGTTTGAAACATGGGACATTCTGGGAGTGGAAAATGTAATTAGACAAATGGAAGCCGCAGATCAAAAACCTGCACAATGGGTGTATGACATGCTTGTATCAGGTAATAAATCATTTTACAAAATAGAAAACGGGAAAAGAAAATATTATGATATACCAACACAAACATATTTAGATATTCCCGGAACAGATGCATTTATAATTCTTGATACTTATCGTGATAAAAAACCTGTATGGAAAAACAGCGGTGCAACATTGCATGATATCGGCGACGGAATTGTGAACCTCGAATTTCATGCAAAATTAAATATAATAGGAAGTGAAATTCTGGAAGGTGTAAATAAATCAATTGATATAGCAGAAAAAAATTATCGTGGACTGGTAATTGGAAATGATGCACAAAATTTTTCTGCCGGTGCAAATTTAGCGATGATGTTGATGCTTGCAATTGACCAGGAATATGATGAATTAAATATGGCAATTAAATATTTTCAGAATACAATCATGCGGGTGCGTTATTCCGGAATTCCTGTTGCCGTTTGCCCGCATGGATTAACACTGGGCGGTGGATGTGAAATGACGATGCACAGTGATATAGCTATTGCTGCTGCTGAAACATATATAGGATTAGTTGAAGTTGGTGCGGGATTAATCCCTGCAGGCGGAGGTACAAAAGAATTTGCATTAAGAGCAAGTGATAAATATTTTAAAGGCGATATCGAAATTCCGGTATTGCAGGAAATGAGTTTAAATATTGCAATGGCAAAAGTGGCAACAAGTGCAAGAGAGGCATTTGAATTAGGAATATTGAGAAACGGAATTGATAAAGAAGTAATTAATAATAATCGTGTAATTGCTGAAGCAAAAGACCTTGTTAGTGAAATTGCTGAAGCAGGATATGTGCAGCCACAACCAAGAAATGATATTAAAGTATTAGGAAGAACGGCACTCGGAAGTTTTTATGTTGGCATTGCAAGTATGAGAATGGCAGGATATATTTCTGAGCATGATGAAAAAATTGCAAAAAAAGCCTGCTATATTTTATGCGGCGGTGACTTATCTCAACCCACTGAAGTAAATGAACAATATTTATTGGACTTAGAAAGAGAAGCATTTTTATCATTGCTTGGCGAAAAAAAGACATTAGAGAGAATGCAGTTTATTTTAAAAACAGGAAAACCGTTGAGAAATTAATATTCAATATTTATTAATCTTATTTTATGACAGAAGCATATATCGTTGCCGGATTAAGAACCGCAGTCGGAAAAGCACCAAGAGGTGTATTTAAATTCACAAGACCAGATGACCTTGCAGTTGAAGTAATTAAACAATTATTAAATAAAATTCCCCAATTAGAAAAAGAAAGAGTGGAAGACTTAATTGTCGGCAATGCTGTACCTGAAGCTGAACAGGGATTGCAGATAGGGCGACAAATTGCAGTTCGTGCATTAGGAAAAAATACAGCGGGAATTACAATTAATCGTTATTGCGCAAGTGGTGTTGAAGCAATAGCAATTGCCACAGCAAAAATTAAATCCGGAATGGCGGATTGTATTATTGCGGGAGGAACTGAATCAATGTCTTTGGTTCCCACTGCAGGATGGAAGATTGCATTAAATTATGAAGTTGCACAAAATCATCCTGATTATTTGATCGGTATGGGATTAACTGCGGAAAATGTTGCGCATGATTTTAATATTTCAAGAGAAGATGCAGATAATTTTTCATACCAGTCTCATCAAAAAGCAATTCATGCAATTGATAATAATTATTTCAAAGAGGGAATTGCACCAATTGAAGTAACCGAAGTGTATATTAATGAAAAAAATAAAAGAGCTGAAAAAAAATATATTGTTGATACAGATGAGGGACCTAGAAGAGATACAACAATTGAAGCACTCCGTAAATTAAAACCTGTCTTCGCTGCAAAAGGAATTGTTACAGCAGGTAACTCATCTCAAACTTCTGATGGTGCAAGCTTTGTAATTGTGATGAGTGAGAAAATGATGAAAGAATTAAATCTTGAACCGATTGCAAAAATGCTTGCATGTGCGAGTGTTGGTGTTGAGCCAGGAATTATGGGTATTGGTCCGGTTGCTGCAATTCCGAAGGCACTGCAACAAATAAATATGAAATTAGATGATATAGATTTAATTGAATTGAATGAAGCATTTGCCGCACAGGCCCTTGCAGTAATAAGAGAAGCACATTTAAATCCGGATAAAGTAAATATTAATGGCGGTGCTGTTGCGCTTGGTCATCCACTTGGCTGCACCGGAACAAAACTAACAGTACAAATATTAAATGATCTGAAACGATTAAATAAAAAGTACGGAATGGTAACAGCTTGTGTTGGGGGTGGGCAGGGAATTGCAGGAATTTATGAAAGATTAAATTAAACAAAAAATATTCATCAATAAAATAATTTATCATGTCTGAAGTTAGCGAAAAATTAATTGCAATTAAAGGTGGAGAGTTTCTCATTAGAAATTCAACTCCTGAAGAAATTTTTATTCCTGAAGAATTAAATGAGGAGCAACTCATGATAAAACAAATGGCAAAAGATTTTGTGGATACAGAAGTATTTACAAAACTAGATGCGATTGATGAGCAGGAACCGGGATTAGTTCCATCGTTATTGGAAAAATGTGGCGAGCTCGGATTATTGGGAGTAACAATTCCTGAAGAATACGGCGGCTTCGCAAAAGATTTTAATACAGGAACATGTGTTACAGAAATTGTTGGTGCCGCACATGCATTTTCAGTTGCATATTCTGCACATACAGGAATTGGTATGTTGCCAATTTTATATTTCGGCAATGATTATTTAAAAGAAAAATATTTACCAGGGTTAACCTCAGGAAAATTAAAAGCAAGTTATTGTTTAACAGAACCCGGAAGTGGAAGTGATGCATTAGCTGCAAAAACAAAAGCAGTATTAAGTGATGATGGAAAATATTATTCATTGAACGGTCAAAAAATGTGGATCACAAATGCAGGCTTTGCAGATATATTTATTGTATTTGCTAAAATAGATGGAAAAGATTTTACGGGATTTGTTGTTGAAAGAAATACAGAAGGATTAAGCATCGGTCATGAAGAAAAGAAAATGGGGATTAAAGGGTCTTCAACATGCCAGGTATTTTTTGAAAATTGTAAAGTACCAGCAGAAAATATTTTAGGGGAAATTGGTAAGGGACATCTCATTGCATTTAATATTTTAAATATCGGCAGAATTAAATTAGCAATGGCCGCAATGGGTGGAAATGTTCGCTCAATAGATAGTTCAGTGAAGTATGCAAATGAACGCATGCAATTTAATGTTCCTATTTCTTCATTCGGTGCCATTAAATATAAGTTGAGTGAAATGGTTATTCGCAATGAGGCATTAAAATCTGCAGTATGGCGCACAAGTAATTATATTGATGACACCAAAAAGATACTATTGGAAAAAGGAAAAACAATTGCTGAAGCAAATCTTGCGGCTGCAGAAGAATTTGCAATTGAATGTGCCATGCTGAAAGTTACAGGAAGTGAAGCATTGGATTATTGTGTGGATGAAGCGGTGCAGATTTATGGCGGATACGGTTTTAGTGAAGAATACCCTGTAGCAAGGGGCTATCGGGATGCGAGAATTAACAGGATATTTGAAGGGACGAATGAAATTAACCGTTTGCTTTCAGTTGATATGTTACTAAAAAGAGTGATGAAGGGACAAATTGATATGATGACACCCGCAATGGCCGTACAAAAGGAACTCATGTCAATACCTGATTTTAATAGTGATAATGAAAGTGAATTTGCTGCTGAAGAAAAAGCAATTAAAAATATAAAAAAGGCCTTTTTTATGGTGGCAGGTGCTGCAGTGCAAAAATTTATGATGAAATTAAAAGACGAGCAGGAAATATTAATGTGTGCTGCTGACATGATGAATGAGATTTATCTTGCTGAGTCATTATTATTAAGAGTGAAAAAATTACAGCATATAAAATCAGCTCAAGATTTTTCTTCTTATAAAGTCATTTTAAAAGTATTCTTCACCGATTCAGTTGACAGGTTACATAAATCCGGTAAAACAGCAATTACTTCTTTTGCTGAAGGCGATGAATTAAATATGATGTTACTGGGGTTAAAACGATTTACAAAATATGAATTTACAAATACTACTGCATTGAGGAGAACTATTGCAAATAAATTGATTGAAGCAGGGGGATATTGTTTTTAAGATAGTAATGTACTAATTGATTAATTTGAGTCTGCCCTTTTAAATAATGACATAATAGAAACAACAGCCCAAATTCCTTCAAGAATTACAAACGGATAAAATTTTGCATATATAGAAGCGATACAAGCTAATGTTGCTCCGAAAAAATTTAATGCGACATACGCTTTTGAGTTTTTAGAAATAATATTTCTCAGATGAAAAAAATAACCTATTAATAATAAGGTTACTCCAATAGATCCGATCCAGTCCGCAGTTTGCATATTTATATTTTTAGTAAAGATGAAAACAATTCATGACCTTAGCAATCGGAAGCTCTAGTGAAATAATATTTATATGTCAACCACAACATTATTAATTATCAGTGCGGCTGCATTACTCTATTATTATTTTGTGCTGCGAAGATTTAATGCACTGGGTTTCCGCTTATTCAGTTTATTCACTTTTATTGCCATTGCATTTGCCTGTTGGATATACCAGGATGAAAAAACACTTTCTTTTTTACAGAAAAACGGAGAGCATGTTAATGCGACAATTCAATCAAAAGAAAAAATTGGAAGTGAGACAACAAGCTCTCCTGATTATGCTGTTACAATTTCATTTGCAAATAAAAAGGGCGAAGTTATTACACAACAAACACATGAGTATATTTCAGAAAAAGAATGGAATAGTTTTTCAGAAAATACTGAAATTGAGATTATTTATGATACTGCCTCAAAAGAAGCATATATAGCAAAATCACTGGAGCGGTTTAAAAATGATAAGTGGGTTTTATATGTTGTTGCCGGCTTCTTCTTTTTAATTGGATGCGGATGCTGGTTCTTTCTCAGAAAATATAAAGTTGGGGTGGATGATAAAGGAAATGAATGGGTGGAGAAAGATGGTAAAGTATATTTGGATGAAAGAAATAATAAAACAGCACAGGTCGCAAAGCGGACAAATATCATTTCAAAATTATTGCAGGCATACCGTAAATAAATATTGCAAAAAAGTTATTCCAATTTATTGCTTCACAAAAAACTCATTCAGAAGATCACCTGATGAAAGCTTTACCTGCAACATATAACTGCCGGCTTCTAAATACTCGATATTAATATTTTGCATCCTGTTTGATTCGTCTGTACTAAATTGTTCTTTTCCATCAAGAGAAAATATTTTAAGTACATGAATTTGTTCATTACATCTTATAGATATAAATTCACTTGCAGGATTAGGAAATATTGAAATATTTTTTTGCAGATCATTTTCATCTATCACATCAACAGGTGTTTCATTGGAGGTAATTCTCGTTATCCAGAAATCATCATTCAGTGAAAGCCCATCTGTTTTCCCAAGCACTACCAATTTTCCATCCGGTTGCATGAACATATCTCTCCCATCAATATCATCGTACTCAGACGTTCCTGCCACTTGTATTCTAAATAAACCCGGTTCACCATTTGTGAAATCAGTATCAGGAGTTCCATCAGGAAAAAATTTAAAGATATGTGTTATGAGTGTTGCATCAGTTTCAAGATGACCGGATGATAAACCGTAAATATTTCCTACCGATGATACAAGTATTTTGGGGATCTCACAAAAAGAAGTGGTGACAGTATATGCATATCCGTCAGTACCAAAATCCGTCATTAGATTTCCATCGGTATCAAATTTTGCAATATATACTTTATATCCGTCATCAGCAGGGTTCAACCGTACATTTCCACCAATTAAAATATTTCCATCAAGATCTGCAGTAACGGAAAGAAAGGAGTAACTCAAGTGCGGTAAAGGCATTTCGGGCATCGCAATACCATCACCGCTAAAAGATAGATCCAATCCGCCGTCAGGTAAAAAACATGCGATGATGGGAAAATAATCTCCGGGAAAATCATGTGTCTCACCTATTGCAATAATTCTTCCATCCGGCAATTCCGTAACATCATAGAAATTCGTGAGCTCATTTATCTCAAGGCTGTAAAAGCCAAATGCAGTATTATATGTTCCGTCCGCATTAAACGACATAATGGGTGCTCCATAAGTTCCGACAGAATTTAAATTTCCTGCAAGAAAATATTTGCCTTCAGATGTTTTGCATGCTGCATGAATAAATGCTCTTTCAATTGAGTATTCTCCAATAATACCACCTGTACCAAAAGACGTATTAATACTTCCATCTGCATTGATATCTTCATTGAATGGACTCCATTTATCCGGGTCTACATATCTGTATCCTGTTAAACGATACCCATCTTCATCAGTAAATATATTTGAGAACTCGGATGATGATGAGAGATCAATTTCTTCTTTACCATCTACTCCAAACGAAGAGTCATGCGTACCATCAGCATTAAACCTATGCAAGTTTGCACCCTCACCATTAAACTGGTTGAGCATAATTATTTTCCCTGTAGTTTCTTCATAAATAATATCAGTCGGAATTTCTATCATGCCGATTCCATCATGTGTATCATTCCATGAAATAAAACCATCGCCGTCAAAACTTGTATCATAAGACTGAGAGAAAGTTTGCTGCGAAATAAAAATGACAGATACAAACAGGTAAAAATTTTTCATAATTTTTTTTTATAAAGGTATTTTGAATTAACTCTTTTTGAAATACCCAAATGAGGTGATAGCAGTTTATTATAATGATTCTTTAATAAAAGAAAGGGAACTGATCTCATTTTCAGACAATTTCACTTCAAGAACATAACAACCGGGTTCAAGATCACTCACATCAACCCTCTGCAGATCATTTACATCAAATATTGATTTGATCTGTTTCCCATCCAAAGAAAAAATAGTTGCTGATTCAATATTTACATCGGATGTTATATCTAAATAGTTACTTGCGGGATTTGGGAATATTGAAATATTTTTTGGCATTTCATTTTCATTTATCACATCAACAGGCGTTTCATTGGTTGTAATTCTCCCAATCCAGAAATCATCGTTAGCAGAAAGACCATCTGTATTTCCTATAATCACTAATTTACCATCCGCCTGTATGATCATGTTTCTGCCTTCGATATCGTTGTCACTATCTGTTCCGGGTACTTCTATCAGAAATTGCCCGGGTACTCCGTTTGTAAAAGCGGGGTCAGGTTCTCCGGTTTCAAGCAACTTGTAAATTGTAGTTCTTAAAGTAGCATCAGCTTCAGGATGATCAACACCAAGAACATAAAGCTGGTTAGCAGAATTTACATCTAACTTCTTCAGCTCAAGTCCGCCTTCCCCATCCAGATACACATATCCGCTGCTTCCAAAACCAGCGTCAATTTCTCCGCTATCATTAAATTTTATTACCATGTAATCAGTTCCGGGTAATGTTGTAATAAAACCTGCAGCATAAATGTTTCCATCTGCATCAATCGTCATTTTTTGTGTTGAAGAATTTCCATGCACAATTTCAGGTTCAGGATATAAAAAACCATTTTCGCCAAAAGACTCATCTATAATACCGTTTGCAAGATAGCAGACAGTAAATGCCTGGTATACATCAAATCCAATGTCTGCATTTCCTCCAACCAAGATTCTTCCGTCTGGTAATTCAAGCACACATTCAAAAGAAATGGATGCTAATTCGCCACTGATATTTAATGTTTGGTAACCGAAACCCGCATCATAACTACCATCAGCATTAAATACCATAATGCCTCCCCCAACATACCAGTCAACATCATTACCAATCAGAATATATCTGCCGGAAGCTCCTTTATAACTTGCTCTCACTATAAGTGAATCTATACTATACACTGCATTTATTCCATCAATCCCAAACGCTGTATTCACATTTCCGTCAGCTTGTATTTCTTCTAATATCGGGCTATACACCCCATACTCAGGGCTAGTTCTTCCTGTTAACATATAACCGTCTTCAGTTTCAAATACATTGATGAATTCATCCTCTTCAGCTTTGTAGTATTCCTGAATTCCATCAGTTCCGAAATCAATATCATAAGAACCATCAGAATTAAATCTGTGGAGCGTTGCGCCTTCCCAGTTAAATTGATTGAGCATTACTATTTTTCCGGTAGTGCTTTCATAAATTACATCTGTTGGTTCTTCAATCATATTAAGACCTTCATAAAGAGTAGCGCCGGTTACAAACCCATTTCCATTAAATGTGGAATCATATTTTTGCCCAGATACTGATTGGAAGGAAATAGCCAGAAATAGAATAACTAACTGCTTCATATCTTTTTATGTAAAGATACACAACGGATGGACTTGATAAATACCGCATTTGGGGTATGGGGATTGATTCCTAAAAAAAGATCCCACACTTCTGTATGCAAAAAAATTCAATTCATTACCTGAATCTTTTTCGCATAAACAAAGGGGACATGCTCATTCATTCCCTCTAATTTCAGGATGTAAATACCTGCTGAAATCTTCCTATCTGCAATAATAAACTGATTAAAATAGCTGTCAAATATAAGCTCAGTCTCTAAATATTTTTTGCCTGAAATATCAAATAT
>JACMJP010000256.1 GCA_014380545.1 Chitinophagales bacterium
AGAATTCTTGCATTTTTACTTTTTGCAAGTCCTAATAAATTATGTGTGCCAAGGGAGCCTACTTTTAATGTTTGAATCGGGATGCGTAAATAATCTATGGGTGATGCGGGAGACGCAAAGTGCAAAATATAATGCAATTCGCCGGGTACATGCACAAATTTTGAAACATCATGGTGATAAAATTCAAATTCTTTTAAGGGAAATAAATGTTCGATGTTTTTTTTACTGCCGGTAATTAAATTATCCATTGCAATTACATAGTAACCTTCATGAATAAACTTATCACATAAGTGGGAACCTAAAAAACCTGCTCCGCCTGTTATTAAAACTCTTTTCATTGTTTTATTTCAATTGCGGAGTTTAAGCAGAGCATCATCTCATCATTTATAGGTTCAGTTGCAGGAGGAAATACAGCAATGAGTTTTCCTGCTTCATCCAACAAAAATTTTTGAAAATTCCATGTAATGATTTTATTTGTTTCGTCCTTAAAATCTAAGGAAGTTAAATATTTAAAAACCGGATTGGCATCTTTGCCTATTAATTCACTTTTTGCAGCAAGCAAAAAAGTTACTCCGTATTTATACTTGCAAAAGTTTATGATCTCTTTATTTGTCCCGGGTTCCTGTTCGCCAAAATCATTAGATGGAAAACCAATGATTACCAATTTATCAGAAAAATTTTCATGCAATTCCTGTAGCTGTGCAAACTGTATTGTATATATACATTCACTTGCTGTATTCACGATCAATATTTTTTTCCCTTTAAATTGAGAAAAGTCAATAACACCACCGTCAATGGATGGGAAAGTATAGTTATAAATTGAATCTATTTCCTGCATGAAAGAGGACAAAGTTAAAAGAAAATAAATAACTTCATTTTCATTTAATTTTGCATATAATATGAAAACTGCGGTATACAGAAGAGCCACATTTAATGCAGCACATCGCCTATATAATCCAAAATGGGATAATGTTACAAACGATAAAATTTTCGGCTTGTGCAATAACCCGAATTATCACGGGCATAATTATATTTTAATTGTTAAATTGATCGGAGATATTGATCCTGAAACAGGATATGTAATTGATCTTAAAATTTTGAAGGATCTGATCAAAGAAGAAGTAATTGAACCCTTTGATCATAATAATTTAAATCTTGATGTTCCGGAATTTAAAAATTTAAATCCCACCGCAGAAAATATTGCAAAAGTTATTTATGAAAAACTGCGAAGCAGACTTGAAACTAAATATGATATTCAAATTCGCTTGTATGAAACGGAGAATAATTTTGTGGAATATCCGGGTTAAATAATATTCAGCTTATTTTTCTCCCCAAGTTTATATTTCAATGTCTCAGCTATAATATGTGCCCTCTTTTTCATTGCTTCACTATTTTCTCCTGAAAATAAAGCATCAATTGTTTCATTAAATAATTTTATCCAACGCCCAAAATGTTCTGGCAGCAATTTTATTTTTTCATTTAAAGCAAAATGAGGCGTCATTACATTTCTTGCATATGTTCCATTACTTAAAATGGCAAAATCCCAAAAGTCATACATAATGGGTAAGTGGTGTTCCCAATTTACATTTGCTATATCATTAAAAATATGTCCAATCAATTCATCTGTTTTTACCTTGTCATAGAATGAATCAATGATTATTTTAATATCAGCTTTATTTTCTATATCTCTCATATCAAGTCATTTTGAATCAATAAAAACATTATTGGTTAATGTTTTATCACCATCACTTGCTTTAACGGAATAAATTGTTTGCATGAATTATTGTTTTATTATTTTCTTATTAATAATCGATCTACCTGAGATAATTTGTATAAAATATAACCCCTTCGACAGATCATTTAACAATAGTGTTTGTACAAAATAATTCTCTCCCTGAGTATATTTTTTTTGAGAGAGCCTTTTACCGTTGATGTCATATAAATAAATTGCATCAATATTCGCATTACCTTTTATTAAACATACAGATGAAGCAGGATTTGGATAAATTGAAAAATCAATTTCAATTTCATTTAATGAATCTGATAAAAATACAACCGGGCAGCTTTCATTTTTCCTTGCAACCCAAAAGGGGCTACTCCATGCGTAAGCGGCATCAACAGCATTAGATCCGAAAATATTTGTATTGGCAATTTGTTTCATACGTACATAGTACATACTGCAACCAAGATATGTACTGTCAGAAAATGGTTCATTAAAGTTCCAACCACCTGGGTAAAATGTTTTTACTGTATCATATTGCGGATGACCTGCAGTATATTTTCCGTTTATAAAATCCCATTTTAAAATTTGTATGTATTCAATAGTATCTGTACCGAAAATTTGCATATCGAATAATGGAAAATCATTTTCCCCCAGAATAACATCTCTCCCCATTATAGTATCATTCACTGTTATATCCATTATAATTCTTTCGCCAGTTGTTGCATACGTTTTTCTATTATAGAGTCCGTCAAAAATTATGTCTCTCGTTAATTCTTTCGCAAAGACAGCCGAAACACCTTTTCTTGGCATACCCGGTTTGCCTTTATGGTCATCAGTGGATGCAACAACAGAAAATTTCTCATGTACTGCCCATGCGTCCTGTAAATAATTTGGCCCGTTAACAGATATTGGAAAAACATCATTGCTGCTTTGATTTTCATAACTTAAAACATTTTCAGGATCATAATATTCACTGGTCCCATGTCCTGAATAAATTTCTGCTATTCTTCTAAATTGACTATTAATATTTTCATTACCAAAATGATTTACACAATTTGTGAAAGTGTCAGTTGCGTCAAATTGTTTGCCTGTATGATGCGGTACTGCCAGCATTTGAAGTCCGGGAATTTTTTCTGCATCAGCAAATATATTTTCAATAGTTTCTTCTTTAAAAAAAATAGGAATGGTATCAGAAGAATTGAAATTAAAAATAAAGTGATGATGACCTCCTTCTGAAGTATTTTTACTTATTTCATAACCCACGAAAGAAATAAATTTTCCATCTGCATTATTTGCATTTGCCTCTTGTATAATCGTTTGCATTTCTTCACAATTAATACCTGCAATATTACTGTTCACCTGCATTTCAGCATGATCAGCTTCAGAATAAAAATCTAAACACATTGCATCTCTTGCATATTGTAATGCTTGCGCTCCATGCGCATCCCTGCTGTACTGTGAGTGATTGTGAATATCTCCCCAATAAATATTTTCCAAATTTTTATTAGTTACATACACAGGATTGGAATATGCTGCAGAAATATTTGTATCGTCAGCAGAAGTTAAAAAACGATATATGTTTTCTGCATTACAAACAACAGGAATATCTAATTTTCCGCTGTCGGTTAACTGCATTGTAACAGAACCCGGAAATATTACGCCCTCTTCATTGCATTCAATAAAAAAAGTACCTGTATAGTTTTTTATGTGATTATAATATAAATCAAATGCTCTGATTTTTAAAATACATGTGTCGCCGGGCTTTGAAATACTTTCAATAGTTGCAGAAATATAAACCGCTGTAGTATCAGGTAAATACGTAATCTCTGGCTTATCAACCAATTCAAAAAATATCGTATCATTGTTCTCATTATAAGCGATCTTAAAATTATCTGTAAAATCAATTGAAGGTGTTGTTAATTTTCCGGCATTGGTAGTAGTCCCAAACTGAACAATCAATGTGTCGCCAATAACAATCTCCCGGTTTGTTTTTATGGTTATTACCTGGCTTTTATCCCCATCATAATCCCATAAATAAAAAAGTTCCTCATTATTATTTTCTATACCAGTAATTTCAGCAGCAGAATCGTCGGGTAAAATATAAGCAAATACAAAATTTCCATTTGTTGAATCGGCGTATTGCAAAACTTCCACTCCTTTTACAAACCAGATCTTTATTGAACTACCTGCCGGCAAACTTATATCTTCAGGAGTAATGTAAATTCTATAGGATGTTTTTGTTTTTATAAAATGCCTGTTGGGATAAACAAATGCAGAAAGCGCATCCGATTTTTCACTATAACAAATTCCTTGTGCCTTTGCAAAGAAAGTATTTGTGAGAATAAAGACAATATAAATAAACCGGGAAGCTGTTTTCATACCTTAAAATTACAAACAACTGGAAATTTATAGTTTTGTAAATAGTTGCTCGCAAGGTTTATTGTAATTCTGACCATCTTTAACTTTGCACCTACAAATGTTTCGCTGCAAACTATGTTATCTTTGGCAGATTTTCACTTAAAAAATTCGACTTTATGGACATGCTTACCGCTTCAGACATTAAAGAACTGAACGACAAGATTCATCAGGAAAGTGCATTCATTGATTTACTAAGACTTGAAACTTCCAAAGCAATTGTAGGCCAAAAATACATGATGGATCGCCTCCTGTTGGGGCTTCTTGCGCAAGGTCATATATTACTGGAGGGCGTTCCCGGTTTGGCAAAAACGCTGGCAATTAAAACACTTGCAACCTCT
>JACMJP010000257.1 GCA_014380545.1 Chitinophagales bacterium
GATTTATTAGATGAGGTTATAGTTCTTCAGGAAAGGGAAGGGAAAAAAGAAAAAGCATATAAAACAGAAAGCAAATCCTTAAATAATATTTCGTCAGCTCCTGATTATGATTCTTACGGATTTCTTGCACCCGGCGATATGTATGAGGAACAAACCGAATTTAATACAGAAGCATATAACACAATTAATGAGAACGGATTTAAAAAAGTAATTGGCAATCCGCTTTCAACTTTTTCAATTGATGTAGATAATGCATCCTATTCAAATATCAGGAGATTTATTTCTTACGGACAAACTCCGCCAAAAGATGCTGTGCGTATTGAAGAAATGATCAACTATTTTGATTATGATTATGCACAACCAACCAATGAGGATCCGTTTGCAATTAATATGGAAATAAGTGATTGCCCCTGGAATAAAGAAAGTAAAATAATAATGGTTGGTCTGCAGGGAAAAGACATTGATTACAGTGAAACTGATCCATCCAATTTGGTTTTTTTAATTGATGTAAGCGGAAGCATGCAGAGCGAAAACAAATTACCACTTGTAAAAAAGTCACTGAATTATTTAATTGATAATTTGAATGCACAGGATAAAATTGCATTAGTTGTTTATGCAGGAGCTGCAGGAATGGTATTGCCTTCAACACCTGTTTCCCAAAAAGAAAAAATAAAAGAAGCAATAAATAAATTGGAAGCCGGCGGTTCAACTGCGGGGGGTGCAGGAATTCAGCTTGCATATAAAATTGCATCAGAAAATTTTATTGAGAGTGGAAATAATAGAGTAATACTTTGCTCTGATGGCGATTTTAATGTTGGTGTTTCCAGTGATGCAGAAATGACAAGAATAATTGAAGAAAAAAGAAAAAGCGGGGTGTTTATTACAATTTGCGGATTCGGTTTAGGAAATTATAAGGACAGTAAAATGGAAGCAATTGCAAACAACGGAAATGGAAATTATTATTACATAGACCAGGAAAAGGAAGCAAAAAAAGTTTTTGGAACAGACATGAGGGGAACATTATTCACCATTGCCAAAGATGTAAAAATTCAAATTGAATTTAACCCTGCTAAAGTAGAGGAATACCGTTTAATAGGATATGAAAACCGCTTATTAAATAAAGAAGATTTTGATAACGATGCAAAAGATGCAGGCGAATTAGGTGCAGGACATAAAGTAACTGCCATGTATGAAGTAAAATTGCGTAAAGACAGTTATGAGCCTAAAGGCATGAAAGATCCGAAGCAGACTGAAGACCTGAAATATCAAACAACAGAAGTAAAACCTGGCGCATATTATAGCGATGATATAATGAATTTAAAACTACGCTATAAAAAACCTGATGGTGAGGTAAGTAAATTAATTGAAAAATCAATTGCTGATGATCAGATACCATTTGATCAAACCTCAGATAATTTCCGCTTTGTATGTTCTGTCGTTGAATTCGGAATGTTATTAAGGGAAAGTGAATACAAAGGAAATGCAACATATGAAGATGTAATTAAGCTTGCACAAAATGCTAAAGGAAAAGACACACATGCTTACAGGTCAGAATTTATTTCTATGGTTCAAAGTTATTTAGGTTTTGCACAGAAATAGAGTTTATGTTTGAATAATAAAAGGCACAATAATTATTGTGCCTTTTTGTTATTTGTGCATTACAGAATTATAGTTTTTTATCTGCAATATAATTTTTTAAAACATTTTTCTGATCCTGCATGCCTGCCGCTGAGCGATGGAAATTAAAATTCATTTTACCCGGAGGCTTTCCCAGTATTCTTTCTAATGTAGATTTCAGGCAATCATTATTATCATCAAAATCTGAATGACAAGTGGCTGTGCTGTACATACCAGGTATACCTTGTAATAAGTTTGGGGATAAAACCCAGTTTGTTTTTTGGTTGAAAATTTTGGCAAAAGAAGCATCTTTTTTTATTTCTTCATTTATACAGACTTCCATTCCCAATATATTTTTCTTCTTTTTTGTTTTCACATTTTTTTCTTCAAAGGAATTACGCACAAGGTATAATAATGATTTATTGTAAACCCTTCCGCAATTATCATCCTGTTCTGCTTTATCTGTTAAAGTAAATAATGAGAAATTCTCCAGTGTTTTATTTCTTATAGCTGGTAAATAATAATTTTTGAAATCATCAAATGTACAGGCAGGTGCCCATAATGTGCAGGAGTTTATTGTTCTTTTATTTTCTGTGAGATCTTTAATTACAGGTGCCATAAAAATACTTCCTGCGCTATGTGCTGCAATATGTATTTCGATGTTTTGATTTTTAGGATCAGCCATTAAAGCATTTAATTTTTCCAATGTTATTGTTGCGCCACCAATAACAGGTTGTGATGCCATTACTGCATTTTCTTTCATTTCATCCCATAATTTTCTTCCCGGTTTGCGTACCAATACTTCAATGCCGTCATCAATTCTGTCTAACATAAAATCAGAAATTTTATCCAATGCACCTCCGGCTCTTTTTTGTAAAGTATCTTCAAAAATATTTTTTATTGTATCCCATGCGCTGGAATGCCAGATAAAAAATAAAGGATACACTTCATTTTTTAACAACACATTTTTATAATCAGCTAATCTTTGTAAAGCAGTTTCTTCAGCAACTAATCCGCCATGGGCATATAATAATATTCTTTTCCTTTTCCAGTTTTTTGTTGTTTCAATAAACTCATTTAAAATATTTTCAATAGTAGATTCATCATTTGCATATGTTCCTTCATTTTTTAAAAACCCATTATTTTCTAAACTAATTATATGCGGACGATACTCTAAATAATTATTTGCATTTTGCGCACTTCCAACAACCGAAAAAGAATATGCAGTACCCGAAGTTTTATCTTTTAATTGCACTGGTGCACCTAATCTCGCAACCCAGCAATCCCATCCGTTTTTCAACCAGTCGTCATAACTAAAGTGGGCATATCCCTTATAACCCCAACTTGTTCCGTAACTGTTTTGCAGCCAGAAACCTTTATCATCATATCCAACAATTACAAATGCATGTCCTGCAGGGTCTTTTCCATTCTCTTTAATAATTCCATCTTTACCAACCTCATCCCAGCCACTCCCAATTCCTGCGCTCACATACAAAATTCCAACTTCAGTTAATGCACAATGCATAGCAACAATATCTTTATGATTTACCCTGTAATATGCTCCAAGCGGCCGGGTTGCTGCATCCTGCGCAATTTCAATTGTGTAATTTCCATCATGGTTTTTATTCCATTTGTTTATTAAAGAAAGACCATGTTTATGCCATGCTTTCATACCTGCCCGTATAGAACTGCCACTATCATCTATTGTGTTAAATTCATCATATCTCCTTGCAAGCCCGTAGATCATGAAAGGACTCAATGCATCAAATAACGGATTTATTTCTCTTGTTTTAAATAAGTAATGCGCAACCGCTGTTAAAGAAAATCCGGTACATGCATTGGTATTTCCCTGATTGAGAACAGGGATTTTCTTTTTCATATATTCATGGAGGCTTTTATAAGGAGGAACCTCAACTAAAGTGGGAACATAAATTTTATCCCTGAAATCAATAATGTCTTTATAAACATTTTTTACCCATTTGGGTTTTGCTGCGCTGGGAGGCATAAGATAATTTTTTAAGTGTGAAAAACAATATTGAAAAGTAATTCAATTGTTTGTCTTCGGCAAATAAAAAGATACTTTCAGATAACAATTCACCAATATTGGTGATGAGAATTTGATGTTTAATCTATACTATGCAATATGATCGATTATTA
>JACMJP010000036.1 GCA_014380545.1 Chitinophagales bacterium
AAAATATCTTTTACAGGGTTATTCATTGTAAAAGAAATTTGAGGATCGTTTTCTCCAATTTGCAATGGAGTGTTCTCCGGATTTTCAGAAAAGGTAACTGATGAAAGAAATATATTGTCACCATCTGCATCATCATCATGATTAGATGCATTAACCGCTACATAAAAAGTAACGTCTCCCGTTGAAGAACCCGGTGTCCAGTTGAAGGTCCATGTTTTTGTATCGCTACCTGAAGTACCACTTAAAGTGTGGGTTATGTATTCATCATCAATTTCAAATTGCGTTTCACCTGTATTCATCAAACTCATTTTACCTAACATATTGCCTTGTATATCCTGCGGGGAAGCCTGAAATCCAAACTTTGAAACACCCGGTGCATCAATGGTAACAGATACAGTATACATTTCACTTGATAAATATCCTTCCTCAGGAACATTAATACTGATCAGGTTCTCTGTGTAAATTGCCGAACCATTGTGGCAACCTTCTCTTGCACAAGACTGTCCGTCACCGATTGAACCGGTGCTTCCTGAAGTAACACCTGCACTTTTAGCAAATGAAAGGTCAGCAATACCCAATGATGATAAAATGATTAAAATAATAATGAAAGCAAAAAATAGTTTCTTTTTTTTCATACCAAACTTTTAAAGAATAATAAATTTTAATTAATTATGTGTGTGTGGCAGGACTCATAAAAACGAAGTACACATTGTATAACCTGTACTTCAATTTTGATTATTGAAATGCAAATTACAAACATTGCCATGTATGCCTATGAAGTAATAATAATAAAATGTGACAGGGAGTAATTTCAAAAATGAGAGAAATATAATGTGAAATAAAAAGGGCTACTTAAAGGTAGCCCTATTTTTTTCTCTTAACCCCTTAAAAGAAAGTATAAGTATCTAAATCTTAATGAATATACTCAAAAAAATAGTGCCGAAAATATGTAAATGAGTTAAATTTATTAGAACCAATAAGTTATAAATTTTTTGAATCATTTCTTCAATATCGGGGGAGAAAAAAATATCTCTTTATGAGTCTTTTTTTTCTCTTATTAAATTTTAATTGTAGAAATTTTTGAATTGACTAATAAAAATAAACACCGGCACATTACTGCACCGGTGTTCTTCCTAAACCTTCTATATATGAGAATCTTTATTCACCTCCATCTACTGCCGCAGCGCTAACAGCATAATCACCGATGTTATGTCCCACATCCAATCCAACCTCACAATCAAAACGCCAGTGGATCCTTGCATAAATTCTTGATTCAGATGCTTCTTTAGCAAAATCTTCAAACTCTGCTGCACTTCCCGGGAAGAAATGGCTCAATACTTCTGCTCCTGCACCACTAAATGTTGAGTGACCTGAAGTATAGCTTGGGAAATTAGGCGACATAAATGTTGTTCTTATTTCAGGGTTTGCCTGTGCAGGTCTAGGATAGAAATAATAATATTTCGTATCCCAACAGCTAATACCAGCATCGTGAATAGCAGTATTCAAATAAGCAAATACTCTTGCTGTGCGTAAAGGATTCATTGCAGCATCCACAATTTTTTCAGCACCAAGTAAATTCCAGTGACCTGCAGGGGTATATGTGCTTGGTCCATCACTCCAGAAGAATGCAATTCGCTCTTGTTCTTTAGTTGCATTTTCTGTAAAGTCAAGCATTTCTTTTTCGGCCGCAATATATTCAGCAGAACCCTGCGCAGGTGGTGGTCCGGGGCGAACTGTTTCCACATCAGGAATCCACCATGGAGTCACACCACCAAATTTTGGGGTAACACCCACCGGTCTTGGGGGGATGTCTATATTTTTCCAAATTATCCAATCATTCCACATTGCATCCGCTATCACTACAAGCGAATCGTACGAGGCTTTATTTGTTTGTGCAAATTTTGCATTATCATTTTTTGATCTTGTAATATATACATTAGCTACATGTCTTCCTATTGAATCGCCTGCATTTAGATCACTTTGTGTTGCAAGGCCCGCCCACATTCTTGAATCACGGCATTCTTTTGCTTTCTCAGAAATATATGTAACATCATTCGGGAACAACGCATTTAACATTTTCTCTATTGAAGTTGCAATAGCGGCATCCTCAGAAGGATAAGAAGGGATATCATTTTGCGGATATGCAAGTTCTATGCTTGCATCTGTTTTATATAATGCCGGGCGATTATAAGTGTATTTATAATGCCATGATGAAATTGCCGCATCATAAGCTGCTGCACTTATATATGCATACATTCTGCATGTAAATGGCGGATGTGAAAAAGGAAAATCAGACGATGCAGGTGTAGTGCCGGATGGTGCTACCGGAGGAGGGTAATTTCCTTCAGGACCGGGATCCGGAGGCAGGTTATATTTTGCCGCCAATTCCTCGGCTATTTCTATCCAGCGAACTAAAGTATTATTTCCCCAATAGTCAACAATTTCCTGTTGATCATCAGAGAGTGAACTGTTTAAATCTTTTACTTCAGCCAATTCAGCTAAATATTCTGCAGAAGCGACATCAGCAGGTGCATCAATAATAACCTCAGAACCTGCGGTTAATAATATGGGATCCCATGTTCCGCCATCTTCATCTTTTGAAGCATAAGTATAAGCTGTATAAGTAACTCCCTGCGGAATATCCTTTTCGCAGGCGTTAAATGTAATTGCTGCTGTTACCAGAAGCAAACTAAAAACTATTATATTTTTTTTCATTTAATATTCGTTTTGATCATTCTTGAATTAAATAAATTGAGTTATTCAGCTGAAGCAGCTTCTTCTTTATTCCAGATATTAAAGAAATAAGTGATGCCACCGCCGATGTTAAATGTTTTCCAAACATTTCTTCCGTCCAGCGTATAAGCTGTATTTAAGAGAAGTCCAAAACCTTTTGCATATTCAGGAATGTACTGGAAGTTTGCCCCAATGCGCATTGCATCCATTTCATTTGAAGGAAATCCCTGATCCCAGGGGCGTATATCAAAACCACCCAGTGAATTAAATACCGAAAACTCAGCTTCAGCTTTAAAGGTCCTGCTATCTTCAGTAATATATCCAATTGTTGCAGAATAATCTATTGCATTCGGCATATCAACAATGTTTGACGAATAACCTTCTTCATCAGTAAAATAATATCCTCTCGCTAATTCACAATTTCCTCTAACATGGTAACCTGTCTGAGCTTTTGCAAATACACCAAGATCTGTTTTATAAGCCAGAATTGCCCTTCCTATACCATCAGAACAACCAAGACCAATTGCATAAGGATGTTCAGGAATATAGTTGGAAGCAGGTAATGTACCTGTTGCAGAAACCAATGCTTTTAAATTTCCGGAACCTATCTTTTTATCCAGCAGCTGATATTTTGCTGCTATCGTAAAATCCTGAATTCCTGATGTACCCTCAACAAAGCCTGCGCTGGGTTTATTCATTATTAAAGGAAGTGATGCATAAACGTTTAGATTTTTTATCACTCCTAATACAAAACCGGCACCTATTGTTTGGCTTGTAAAAGTGCCTACATTGCCATTCTCAATTAGCGAATCTCCCTGCCAGTATTCAGAAGCACTGGAATTGTTAAATGTAATAGCGCCGCAAAACTGACCGGGCTGCATCAGAACTGCATCGGCCGGAGTTTGCGCATGTACATTAAAAAAGAAAAAAGAAACTGTGCAGAATAATATGCTGCCTGGTTTCAAAAGGATGGATCTCAATTTCATTTTTAAATAGTTGTTTTTATTCATAGCCGCAAAAATATTCGCAATGGTTGCGTTCTCCATGCATTTAAGTGAATCTTTGCATTTCATTAACGAACTTTTACGTTTCATTTAAGAACCAGGGAAGAAAGTGTAGTGAGGAAATTTATTGTTAAGAAATTATAAATCAGCTCTAACTATTTTCAATAGAAAGTTTATAACCGTAACCTCTAACAGTTTCAAGAATAATTGATGGGTCATCAGCAAGATATTTTCTGAGTTTGGATACAAAGACATCTATACTTCTGCCAATATATGTTTGTTCATTTTTCCAAACCTGTTCTATAATCACTTCTCTTTTTACAACTTTATTTTTATATTGACAAAAGATGCGCAATAATTCTGCTTCCCGGAGTGTGAGATTTGTAATAATATTTTCTTTTTTAAGGTTGAGGTCATTAAAATTAAATTCGTAAGTGCCGATGATAAAAATTCCATCTTCACCATCCTGTTTATTTTCTGTATTATTTACACTGCGTTTTAAAAATATATCCACCTTCATTAGTAATTCATCAATACTGTATGGCTTTATAATATAATCATCGGCTCCTGCTTTAAATCCCTCCAGCCTGTCTTCAACCATTGATTTTGCGGAAAGAAAAATGATTGGAATATTTTTATTGGTGTTTCTTATTTTTTGAGCAAGCGTAAATCCGTCAATTTTCGGAAGCATCACATCCAGAATGCAGAGGTTAAATGTATTTTTCTGAAATGTTTCATATGCAGTTTCACCATCTGTGCACATCATTATCTTCAACCCTTTTCGTTCCAGGTTATCTTTTGTAACAAACCCGAGATTAGGATCATCTTCCACATATAATATTTTTATATTTTGTTGTGCATATTGCATTTGATATGAGATAATTTTTGGAAATTAAATTAAAAACTATGAGATGAAAATGAAATAGTGTTTTATTTTACAATAAATTTAAACCCCACTCCTCTTACATTTTCAATTTCAATTTTATTGTCGCTCTGAAAATATTTTCTCAATCTTGAAATGAAAACATCCAGGCTCCTGCCTATGTAATAATCATCTTCGCCCCAAACACTTTGTAGTATTACATCCCGCTTCACAACATGATTCATATTATAACAAAGCATGCGCAATAATTCAGCTTCACGGAGTGTAAGTGTAAATGCAACATGCGTATTCTTTAAAGTAAGTTCCCGAAAATCAAATTCAAAAGTGCTAATGGTAAAAATATTGCGGTCATCAGGTGATTCCTGCGCAAAAACTTTATTGCGTTTTAAAAATACTTCAATCTTAAAGATGAGTTCATCCATGCTGAACGGTTTAATGATATAATCATCTGCACCATATTTATAAGCATTTAATTTATCATCAAGTAAAGATTTTGCTGTAAGAAAAATGATCGGCACATGTTCACTTTTATCCCTAATTTTTTGCGCAACTGTAAATCCGTCTAGTTTAGGGAGCATCACATCCAAAATGCATAAATCAAACCTGTTTTTTTGCAAAGTATGTATCGCTTCCAAACCATCTGTGCAGAGTGTAATATCATAACCCTTTTTTTGCAGGTTATCTTTTGTTACAAATCCGAGGGAAGCGTCATCTTCCACATATAATATTTTAGGTTTTGAGGTTCCGTTCATGCGTATTTTTATTTTACAGGTATGATAATCGTAAAGATACTTCCTTTATTTAATTCACTGTGCAACTGTACATCCCATCCATGTGCCTTCGCTATCATCTTAACATAATTTAGTCCCAGCCCGAAACCCTTTACGTTGTGTACATTGCCGGTTGGCACTCTAAAAAATTTATCGAATACTTTCGGTTGATATTCTTTTGGGATGCCAATGCCATTATCTTTTACGGATATATAAATATTATTTTCATCATCATCAGAAATTAATTCTATTAATGGTTTTGCTTCTGTATATTTTAATGCATTATCCAAAAGTGTGTTTATAACATTGGTAAAATGCACTTTGTCAGCATGCAGCATTGCCCCGTTTGAATGAAACATTGTTTTAATAACACCATCTTCTTCTTCTACAGTTAAAGAAAAGGAAGAAGCAATTTGCTGTAATGTTTCGTTGAGTTTAAAAGATTCCTCACTCAAAATAATTTCATCACTTTCAAGTTTTGCCAGCTGTAATATTTTATTCACCTGGCTTTTAAGCCTGTCATTTTCATTTTTAATTATTTCAGAATAACTTTTCAAACGTTCGGGCTGTGTAATAATATCATCTTCATTTAATACCTCCGCAGAAATAGCAATGGTAGAGATGGGCGTTTTAAATTCATGCGCCAGGTTATTTATAAAATTTTTCTGAAATTCTGATAACCTTGCCTGCTTAAAAATTACATTTAAAGAATATCCGAAGAAAAATACTGATGCCATTAAAATTAAAATAGCAATTATCCATACGGATATCATTATAGAGCTTACAACAGGTTTTTGAGGGAAATTTACTTTAAAATAATATGTG
>JACMJP010000258.1 GCA_014380545.1 Chitinophagales bacterium
AGCATTTCATGCAGCAATAAAATAGAAAGCACAACAGTAACATTTAGCGATGATATTGCAACAATCATTCACACTAACTGCACTCCCTGTCATCGTCCAAATTCAGCCGGACCTTTTTCTCTTATCACTTATAACGATGTACTTAAAAAAGCAAAAACCATTGTAAAAGTTACACAAAGCAGATATATGCCACCCTGGCCTGCAGATGCCTCATACACACATTTTGTTGGCGAAAGACTTTTGGCGCAGGATGATATTGATAAAATAAAATTATGGGTTGATGCGGGTTGCCCTATTGGTGATTCAACAAAAATCCCATCACCCAAAAAATATCCTGCGGGAAGCATGATAGGTGAGCCTGACATGAGAATTTATTTCCCTGATACTATTTTTATTGAAGGGAATAATCTTGATCATTTTTTTCTTGCAAAGGTTCCTTACATTCTTTCAGATAGTATCTTAAAAAACGAAGCATGCAAATATGTAAAAGCAATTGAATTTGTGCCTGCCAATAAAAAATATCTGCATCATATGAATGCTAACTTAATTAATTATGGTGTGGGGCAAAAGAAAAATGTTTTTGAAGGTGATAATTATATTCCGACAAATCTTGCGGAGGATGCTACGTCATTACAAAAAAGAATGAATAATTTAAATGATGATGGCTCTTATCCTATTTACTTTATTCCGAATGTATCCAATTATTTACCTGGTGTTTCTCCTGCAATCTATCCTGAAGGCATTGGTGGTTTTGAAATGTGTGAAACGGGAACATTTTTTATTAATGATATTCATTTTGGTCCATCACCAGTAGATACGTTTGATACGAATTCTTATTTTAATATTTTTTTTACAGATGTTGAGCCACAGCGACAGACATACGATGTAGTGCTTGGTTCATTGAGCAAAGTAGCTCCTGTTACACCGCAATTAATTGTTCCCGCAAATGAAATAAAAACATTTTATGTTCGATGGAAGACAGAAAAGGATTATTCACTGCTTACAATTAATCCGCATATGCATTTAATCGGTAAAGAATTTCTGGCCTATGCATTAACTCCACAAAATGATACGATCAGATTAATTCATATTCCGAAATGGAATTTCCGCTGGCAATATTTTTACACTTTTAAAAACCCTGTAAAAATTCCATCAGGCTCAACAATAGTTGTTGAAGGAATTTATGATAATACTGCAAGTAATCCTAATAATCCTTTTGATCCTCCGCAGGTAATTATTGACAGGGCAAGTCCACTGGAAAGTATGCGTACAACAGATGAGATGCTGCAATTTATTATTACATTGATGCCTTACCAGGAAGGAGATGAAAATATCAATCTTGAAAATGTTCCATTGAAGTGAATAATGAATACTGTATGGAGAACAATAAATGAAAATAATTAATCACCTAACAACTTAATTAACTGCTTGAATAAAAAATTCTCTTATATAACCAAACCAATTCTGATTCTCAGCATTGTAAGTTTATTTACCGACATGGCAAGTGAGATGTTATATCCCATAATGCCAATCTATCTGAAGACAATTGGTTTTAGTGTTTTATTAATTGGTGTACTGGAAGGTTTTGCCGAAACTATTGCAGGATTGAGTAAGGGATATTTTGGTCAGCTCTCTGATGTAAAAAACAAACGATTACCCTTTGTTCAACTTGGCTATTCGCTCAGCGCAATCTCAAAACCATTACTTGCCATATTCACTTTCCCCTTTTGGGTATTTTTTGCAAGAACTATTGACCGTGTTGGAAAAGGATTGCGTACAGCTCCGAGAGATGCAATGTTATCTTTAGAAACTACAAAAGAAAATAAAGCAAAAGTATTTGGGTTTCATCGCAGCATGGATACATTAGGTGCCGTATCCGGTCCTTCTATTGCGTTACTGTTTTTATATTTTTATCCGGGTGAATATAAAATATTGTTTCTTATTGCTTTTGTTCCGGGTATCGCAGCAGTTATGTCAACCTTTTTATTGAAAGAAAAAAATATATTAAAAGTTGAGCATAAAAAAATACACTTTTTTTCCTTCACAAAATATCATAAAACAGCAGCGTATGAGTATCGTAAACTACTATTTGGATTAATTGGCTTCGCTTTAGTAAACAGCAGTGATGTTTTATTATTATTAAAAATGAAAGAAAGCGGAATAAATGATGTTACAATCATTTCTGTATATATATTTTATAATCTCATTTTCGCAATATTTTCATTTCCCGCCGGAGTTCTGGCAGATAAGGTCGGTATTAAAAAAACATTTATATCGGGGTTAATTTTATTTGCATTGGTGTATGCGGGTTTTGCTTTTGCAACAACATGGAATCAATATTTAATTTTATTCATATTGTACGGTTTATATGCAAGCTGCACAGAAGGTATTGCCAAAGCATGGATAAGCAATATTGTTCCACCGGCGGAAACGGGCACTGCTATTGGTACATATGCAGCATTTAGCAGTATATCAGCCTTTATTGCAAGCAGTACAGCAGGATTAATTTGGTACACAGCAGGTCCTCAATATGCATTTGGATTTACGGCATGTGTTGTTATTGTGTTGATATTTTATTTCACACAATTAAAAAGCTGGGGAAAAATGTAAATTTGCGCATATGAGCGCTAAATTAGTGAAGCTGAATTAACACAAACTCAACATGAGCACTGAATCACCCGCATCGTTTAAAAAAATAATTAAAAAGCTTCGTGGTGAAAACAGAATAACAACAGTTAATTTACTTATTAGAGGGATAACACTTGCAGGGAAATTCTTATTGATGATCTTTTTAGCAGATCATTTAACAGAAGAGCAACTGGGTGAATGGGGAATATTCACAACATCCATTGCATTATCCTTATATCTTGTGGGGTTAGATTTTTATACCTATTCAACAAGAACAATTTTAGAATACCCGCTGCAGGAACGCAGCAGGTTTATCCGTGACCAATTTGTGTTTTATATTATCAGCTACCTTATTTTATTTCCGCTTTTATCTTTATTGTTTGTTTTTAATGTAATAGAGCCTAAGCTCATAATATTTTTTTACGTCATTTTAATATTTGAGCATCTTTCGCAGGAAGCTTACAGAACTTTTGTAGTATTCTCAAAGCCTGTATGGGCAAACATTATTTTATTTCTGCGTACCGGCTCATGGACATATCTTTTATTAACTGGTTGGTTTATTGGTTTGGATGATATAAAAACATTAAAAGGAGCTTTAATATTTTGGATATGTGGCGGAGCTTTGGCTTTAATTGCTACAATTTATTTACTTTCAAAATTGCATCTGAATTCAGTAAAAAATATTCCCATAGACTGGAACTGGATAAAAAGAGGTATTAAAGTAAGCCTGATCTATTTTATTGCTACAATCTGTTTTAAGATGATTGAATTGGCAGACCGATATTTTCTTGCATACTATCATTCAAAAGAAATGGTGGGTATTTACACTTTTTATTCAAGTATGGCAAATATGATAGAAATATTTGTGCACACAACCACTATCATCATTTTCTCTCCGCTGTTAATCGACACTTTTTTAAAAGACAGCAAAATATATGTGCAAACTTTTAATAATTTTTCAAAGAGTATGATCATATATAATTTCATAGCATTGGCTGTGCTTGCTATTATCATGTATCCTGTATTAACTTATATTATTAACAAACAAACATATATAGACCATCTGGATTCATTTATTGTTCTCATTGCCGCAGAAATGGTTTTTAATGTTTCGCTTATCTTTCATTATATATTATATATCCGCAGGAATGATTTCTCAGTTGTTAAAGCAACTATTGCTGCAGCATTTACAAACATGCTCCTGAATTTTATATTCATACCTCCGTACGGAATTAATGGTGCGGCATTCTCCACTTTCTTAAGTTTCGTAATGTTGCTGATTATGAAAGCATATTACTCCAGAAGGTTCCCGGAAACATTTAATTTTATTTTTCTAAAATTCTTCAGAAAGAAAAAGGTGTGAGCAATTATATGAACGCCAATTTAAAAATTACTTCTGTAAACCTGTTTATAAGGGGCATAACACTTGCCGCTAAATTCATTTTAATTATTTTAATAGCAGAAATATTTACGTTAGAGCAATTGGGCGTATGGGGGATATTTACTACTTCCATTACCCTAATGATGTATATTGTAGGAATTGATTTTTATACATTCTCAACAAGAACTTTTCTCAGGGTACCCCCTAAAGAAAGAGGAGCCATGTTGCGGGACCAGTTTGTTTTTTATCTTTTAAACTATGCCGTCTTATTGCCCATACTTGCATTTACATTATTTCCCGGAATAATTGAGATGAAGTATATCTTTTTCTTTTATGCAATTCTAATTCTTGAACACCTCAGCCAGGAAGCACATCGCACACTTGTTGTTTTTTCTAAACCTCTTCAGGCAAATATTTTACTTTTTTTTCGCAATGGTTTGTGGGTTTATGTTCTGGTTATTCTCTGGCTATTGGGTTTTGAGAAATTAAAAACTATAAACTGGATATTTATATTCTGGATATCAGGTGGTATAATAACTCTCTTTTATAGTGCCTATACTTTCTCTGCATTTCGATTAACATCTATAAAAACTATTCCGATAAACTGGAAATGGATAAAAGAAGGAATAAAGGTGAGTCTATTATTTTTTACGGGAACAATTGGTTACAGAATTATTGATGTGGCAGACAGGTACTTCATAAAATATTACAGATCTGAGGCTGAGGCAGGCATATATGTTTTTTATGCAACTCTGAGCAACCTGATTGAGATAATTGTTTACACTGCGGTGATAATTATATTTACTCCTAAACTCATTGAGCAATTTAACAGTGATACAAATAATTATAAAGAAACATTTTACCAATTCGCCAGGCAAATTATTTATTATACCTGCGGAGCATTTATTTTGCTTATTGCTGGTGTAATACCAGTATTATTCTTTTTAGACAAACCTGAATTTTCTGAAAATATCCCGGTTTTTATTTTACTTTCATTTAGTAAAGCGATATTATCACTCTCACTCATTTTTCATTATATATTATATATAAGAAGAAGAGACAGACAAATTGTTATCGCAACAATCATTGGTGCTGTTATTACTATCGCCCTCAATTTTATTATGATACCGGTTATAGGTATGATTGGTGCAGCTATTTCCACTTTAACAGGACTATGCCTTCTGTTTGGGTTTAAGTTTATTTTCAGTTATAAATATCCTGAAGCTAAAACAATTTTTAAAAAGCCTCAAACTGAATAGATATTTGAAAGTATGATGCTTTAGTATTTATTTTGATTCCAATTTATTTACACTGTAGAAAAATTTTATGCTGAAATCGTATTATGATGGAATTGAATGGTATGATTACCTTATATTTTTGGTTTATAACTGTATTTTTACTTATTTACTTTATAGTCTGGGAGATGTTTTTTTCAATATTGCTAAAAAATCATTACGCATTTTTCTTTTAATTTTTCAGCTTTATTTTTTTATAATAATTACAGATAGTTTTTTTAACTTTCTTCCCTACATTTATGATTCTCAATACTATTCTTATATGATCTCCAGCGGACAGTATCCGCAAACAAACCCTGAAAACGTTATTGTTTTATATTATCTTTCTCTTTTTATCGGGCTTATTAGCTTAAATAACCCAATCATTTATATTTTTATAAATATTGCTATCTATATTATTGCATTGTTTACTTTTCTCAAATCATGGCGAACAATTTTTCCAAATAACTACACTGCAGTCGAAAAAATATTTCCTTTTCTATGTTTATTATTTCCTGCAGGATTATTATATAATACTGCACCACTAAGTGAGGCTTATATCTTATTCGGGTTTGCGCTTTTCTTTTCGGGGTTTTTAAAATTCTTCTATCATAAAAAATGGTTGCCGCTCATTACCGGAAGCATTATATTATGTGCTTTCAGATTTCAACTTCTATATTTCGTTTTACCTGTAATATTTTTTCTTGCACTTTATAGATTAAAAACAAACTACATGGTCAAAAGTGCTTTATTTATTTCGGGCATAACCCTGGTATTTTTAATTTTCAGGTTCATCATTGTTGATGAGCCTTTTACAGCAGAAAAATTGGCGGAACTTAGAAATACAAATTTAGAGAATGCAGGACAATATGTTTATGGTTATGCATCCTGGCATTCTTATTCAGATATGGTTTCCGATAATATTTTTTATATAGCTCAATTTATATTATCCCCGCTCCCAATTTTTATTACGCATAATCCTGCCTCAACACCTCTTCCTCTCCTCGATCTAATTTTTACCTTCCTGCTATTAGCAATTCTCGTATTAAATTTTAAAACCATTTTTATTCATTTTAAACCTATTCTTTTACTTGCATTATTTTATTTAATTTTATTTGGTACATCAGAATACAGTCTCATGGATGCTATTCGTCACAGGATGCCAATTGTAATCCTTGTGATGTTAATGACAGCAGGCCCTCTTGAAAATTATTTTCAAAGAAAGAAATTACAGCACAATGAATAAGTTTCTCATATCTGTAATAATGCCTGCATTTAATGCTGAAAGATACTTATCTCAAAGTATACAATCAGTAATTGATCAAACATATGAAAATTGGGAACTCTGGGTAATTGATGACGCATCAACAGATAATTCTAAGATCGTCATTGAAGAATATAAATCAGCAAACAATCGAATAAATAGTATTTATCTTGAAAAAAATTCAGGAACAGCAATAGCAAGGAATAGTGCACTCAAGATGAGTAATGGGCAATACATTGCTTTTTTAGATGCAGATGATGTTTGGAAAAAGAATAAACTTGAAGTTCAAGTAAGTTTAATGCAAAAAAATAATTACGCATTTACTTTTTCAATGTATGAAATAATTAATGAGAGTGGAATAATAAAAAATAAAATCATAAAATGCCCTGAAAAAATTTCGTACGCACAATTGTTAAAAAATAATACAATTGGCTGCCTCACTGCAATGTATGATGTTCAAATACTTGGCAAGATGTATATGCCTAAAATAAGAAAAAGGCAGGATTATGGGTTATGGCTTGATATTCTAAGAACAGGAACAACAGGCTATGGTATTCCACAAAGCCTGGCTTATTATCGGGAAACTCAAACCTCTTTATCGGCAAATAAATTATCCGTAATAAAATATAATTGGCAAATTTTAAGAAAGCACCAGCAACTAAATATATTTTCAAGTCTTTATTATTTTAGTTTTTTTCTTTTGCATAAAACAATTAAATATTTTGCATGAATAAAAAAGCGGTTGTATTTGGCGCAACAGGGTTAATAGGTGAATATCTTGTTCAGGAACTGATAAAGAATCCTGAGTATTCTTCAGTGGTATTATTTGTAAGAAAAGAAACTTCCTTTACAAACTCTAAAACCACACAAATCATTGTAGATTTTGAGAATCTTCCTGCGCATAAAAATGAGTTTGCGGATGCAGATGTTTATTGCTGCCTGGGAACTACGATCGCAAATGTTAATCATGACAAGGAAGCCTTTAAAAAAGTTGACTTGTATTATCCATTGCAAATAGCCCAACTTGCAAAAGAAAACAGTGCAAATCAATTCATCGTAATTTCATCAATGGGTGCTGATGCCAACTCTAAATTCTTTTACAACAGGGTAAAAGGTGAACTAGAGGCAAAATTAAAAACATTGCAATTAAATTCATTGCAAATACTACATCCCTCCTTATTGCTTGGTAGCAGAAAAGAATTCCGGTTTGGTGAACGCATATCTCAAATTATTTCGCCTTTGTTTACACCTTTATTAACCGGACAATATAAAAAATACAGACCTATTTATGCAAACGATGTTGCAAAAGCCATGATAAAAATTGCTTTGCAAAATAAAAAGGGAATTAATATACATAGCAGCGAAGATTTGAGGTTAATTGCAAATTAGAATACTTCCGGTTTATTCTATTTATTTTTGAAGCATGCTGCAACATCAGGTAACAACTTTTATAAAACAAAAAGCTGCTGTATCAGGTTTTTCTTTTTGCGGAATAAGTAAGGCAGGTCAGCTTGACGATGAAGCAAGGCATTTAGAATTATGGCTGAAACAAAACCGGAACGGAAAAATGCAATATATGGAAAATCATTTTGATAATCGCATCGACCCTTCCAAATTAGTACCCGGCGCTAAAAGTGTAATCAGCTTAATGTACAATTATTTCACAACTACAAAACAAAAAGACAGTTCAGCAGCAAAAATTTCACAATATGCATATGGAGAAGATTATCATGATGTGATTAAAAATAAGCTACATGCATTCATTGCTGAACTTCGAAATGAAATCGGTGATTTTCATTGCAGAATATTTGTTGATTCCGCACCTGTGCTTGAAAAGGCATGGGCCAAAAAAAGCGGAATAGGATGGCAGGGGAAAAATACAAATATCATCAATCCGAAAGCAGGTTCATTTTTCTTTCTTGCAGAAATTATTTGTGATCTTGAATTGGAATACGACGGGCCAATAAAAGATTATTGCGGATCATGTACCGCATGTATAGATGCATGCCCAACAGATGCACTCCATGATCCGTATTTTATTGATGCAACAAAATGTATATCTTATTTAACAATTGAATTAAAAGACGAAATTCTACCAGCTGAATTTAAAAATAAAATGGACAACTGGATGTTTGGTTGTGATGTTTGCCAGGATGTGTGCCCATGGAACAAGTTCTCAAAACAACATGATGAACCGAAATTTAATCCATCCAATGATCTCATTAATATGAATAAAAACGACTGGAAAGAAATTACTGAAGAAATATTTAATTCACTATTTAAAAATTCTGCAATAAAAAGAACAAAATATAGAGGATTAAAAAGAAATATTCGGTTTATTAGTAATGAATATTAGCATTCTTATATATATAAGCACATTAATCAGTGCATCCTCTCTCCTTTCAATTTCATTTTACCAATCAGGTCTCCCTCAAACTTCAACCACTCTTCCCATCTTGTTTTTACTTTTTCTTTTCCCAGATATTCATTTGCAAGATCAATAAATAAACGATAATGCCCTGCCTCACTGATCATAAATTCACGGTAAAATTCTTTTAAATTTTCATCCTCCAAACCTTCACTCAATAACTTGAAACGCTCACAACTTCTTGCTTCAATTAATGCAGCCATTAATAATTTTTCCAGCAACTGATCTGTTCTGCTGCCGCCTTTCTTTTGAAACTTTATTAATTCAACTACATATTCATCACTTCTCTGAAATCCAAGTTGCAGATCCCTCTTTTTCAATTCTTTTAAAACCATTCTGAAATGCCCCCATTCTTCTGTTACTATTGGAGCTAACTCCTCAACTAATTTTATATGTTCCGGAAATTGCTGAATAAGAGAAATACAGGTTGATGCAGCTTTCTGCTCACAATATGCATGATCAGTTAATATTTCTTCCAAACTTTTTTCTGCAAGATTTACCCATCTCGGGTCTGTAGGTAATTTTAATCCCAACATAATTTTACATTTTTGCATTGTAAAAGTAATGACTCACAAAAAAATACTCATACTGCGTTTCTCAAGCATAGGAGATATTGTTTTAACGACACCTGTTGTCCGATGTTTAAAAACACAATTTGAAAATGTGGAAATTCACTATGCCACAAAAAAACAATATCAAAGTATTTTATCTGCTAATCCACACATAGATAAAATTCATGTACTGGAAAACTCTTTAAATGACCTTATTTCAAAATTAAGAAAAGAAAAATTTGATTTTATTATTGACCTGCATCATAACATCAGGACAGTGAAAATAAAATGGGCGCTATGTGTAAAAAACAGGTCTTTCAATAAACTGAATATTGAAAAATGGTTAATTGTAAATTTTAAGATAAATCGTTTACCTGCTTTGCATATTGTTGACCGTTATTTGGCAACAGCAACACCGTTAGGAATTATCAACGATGGAGCGGGTTTAGATTATTTTATTCCCGAAAAAGATAATGTTGAAATTACATCTCTACCTCTTCAGTTTCAAAAGGGGTATGTATGCGTAGTTATTGGAGCAATGCACTTCACAAAAAAATTGCCTGTAGAAAAGCTTATAGAATTATGCAATAAAATATCGCAGCCAGTTATTTTAATTGGCGGAAAGGAAGATTATAATACCGGAGAATTAATTGCACAAACAGATCGGCACAAAATATTTAATTCCTGTGGAAAATATTCCATCAATCAATCAGCATCAATTATTCAGCAAGCACAAAAAGTGTTCACACATGATACCGGTATGATGCATATAGCAGCGGCATTTCAAAAAGATATTATTTCAATTTGGGGAAATACAATTCCTGAATTCGGTATGTATCCCTATTTTGGTAGGGAAACAAACCTTGCACTACAAAAGCAAAACAATAAAATTCTTGAAGTTGAAAAACTATATTGTCGCCCATGTTCAAAAATTGGTTATGGTAAGTGTCCGGAAGGCCATTTTAAATGTATGCGACAAATTAATTTCGACTCTTTGGAATTATAAAACATGTATTCTTTCTGCGTTTCGTAACTTTACCCTTCAAATAAATAGTGTATGAACGAAGCAGCCTTGCTTAGCATTTCGCCGATAGATGGCAGATATCATGATAAAGTTTCTGAACTAAAACAGTATTTTAGTGAATATGCACTTATTAAATTCAGGGTATATGTTGAAGTAGAATATTTTATTGCACTCACAGAACTTCCCCTGCCTCAATTACAAAACTTTGATCCCAAAAACCGAACTGCGTTAAGAAATATTTATAAGAAATTTGATCTGAAAGAATGTTTAAAGATAAAACAAATAGAAGAAAAGATAAATCATGATGTAAAGGCAGTTGAATATTATTTAAAAGATAAATTTGATGCACTTGGCTTTACAGAAGCGAAAGAATTTATTCATTTTGGTTTAACATCGCAGGATATTAATAATACTGCTGTACCTATTTCTTTTCGGGATGCTTTATTAGATGTGTATGCGCCAATTCTGGAAGAATTAGTTGTTACACTCAGTGATCTTGCCAATACATGGTCACGAATTCCGATGCTGGCAAGAACACACGGACAACCCGCATCGCCAACTATGCTTGGAAAAGAAATCAGGGTTTTTATTGAACGGCTTAATTCGCAAAGAGCATTATTTAATACAATTCCATTTAGCGCCAAATTTGGTGGCGCAACAGGAAATTTTAATGCACATTTTGTTGCTTACCCAGATATTGACTGGGTAATGTTTGCTGATCAGTTTGTAAGTGAAAGATTAAATTTATCAAGATATAGATATACAACGCAGATTGAACATTATGATAATCTTGCTGCTGCATTTGACGGTTTAAAAAGATTAAATACAATTTTAATTGATCTCTGCAGAGATATGTGGGCCTATATTTCTATGGATTATTTTAAACAAACAATTAATAAAGATGAAGTAGGCTCATCTGCAATGCCACATAAAGTAAATCCTATTGATTTTGAAAATGCAGAAGGAAACCTGGGAATTGCGAATGCAATTTTTGAACATTTATCTGCTAAGTTACCAATATCAAGATTACAAAGAGATCTTACAGATTCAACAGTATTAAGAAATATCGGTGTCCCAATTGCACATTCTCTACTTGCTATGAAATCAATTTTAAAAGGATTAAAGAAATTAAATGTGCATGAAGAAAAAATTAAAGAAGACCTGAATAATAACTGGGCCGTTGTAGCAGAGGCAATTCAAACAATTTTAAGGAGAGAAGGTTATCCGCAACCTTATGAAGCATTAAAAGAATTAACGAGAAGCGGCTCTGCAATTACAAAAGAAACAATTCTTTTATTTATCAATGATTTAAATATCAGTGAAGATGTGAAGGACCAATTGCGCAATATCACTCCATTTAATTATACCGGGATGCGATATTTTTAGAATATCAAAGTAAAAATTCATCACTTAATTAATGGAAAAGAAATTAATAGAAGAAGAAGACTATTATATTAATGCAGATGGATATTTTGTATTTACGGAAAAGTATTTGAAAGAAAGAGGCTATTGCTGCAGAAATGGGTGTTTGCATTGCCCTTATAAAAGAGAGGATTTACTTCGGCAAGAGGAACAAATTAAAAAACATCCCTAGGGGTGACCGAAAATAAATTTTAAACATGATGCGTTTTATAGTTTCTGAGTATTTCTTTTAATTGCTGCAGGTTTATTTTTCGCAGTTTATCAGCAGAAATAAATTCTGATAGTTTATTATCTTCCTTAATAAGAGCAATAGGTAATTCAGTTTTATAATTTGGATATATTTTATAAAATTCATCTTTATGCAAAAACTCTATAAGAGTATCTATTTCAGCTAAAAAATCTTTCCATTCATCCTTTATTTTAAAATTACTATAAGTAATTGCGCACAAATTGCAGTCATACGTTGAGGGCGAAAATATCTTGTGCAAGGAATCGAGCAAGCCGTTTATTTTACCTGAGTTGGCATTATACACAAAAATAATTTTCTGCATATTTGCTTGTTTAACTAAATCTTATCGCTTTAATCGGTTGAATCTTACTCACAAGTAATGAAGGAATAATTAGAAAGAGCAAAGACAAAATCAAAGTACCTGCATTTAATAACAGAACCCACCAATAATTTATTTCAACGGGTACAACAGAAACATAATAAGATTGTTCTGGTAATTTCAATATTCCAAATCTTTCCTGCAAAAAACAAATACCCAGTCCTAAAATATTTCCCCATAACAGGCCCCTGCTAATAATATAAGCAGCATTTATTAAAAACACTCTTTGAATAGCACCATTTGCAGCACCCAATGCTTTTAATATCCCGATCATATTTGTTCTTTCAAGAATTAAAATGAGTAAGGATGTTATCATGTTTATTAATGCAACAACAAGCATTAAAATTAAAATGATCCGTTCATTAATTTTCTGCAAATTCAGCCAGTCAAAAATACTTGGTATAATTTGTTGAATTGTTTGAACAGACCAGAAAGGATCTGCTGCAAGATCAACTTGTTCCGCTATGCTTTGTATATTCGCTGCATCTTTTACAAATACCTCATACCCTCCAACCTGGTTTTTATTCCACCCATTTAACCTTTGAATTTGTTTTACATCAACTAATGCAAATAACTTATCAAATTCCTCCAACCCGGTATTATAAATTGCAGTAATAAATAACTCCCTTGCTCGTGGTGTATAATCTCCATTGCCGCCTGGATCAATAAAATATAAGACAGCGCTATCTCCCACTTTTAGTTGCAACCTGTCGGCAGTTGATTTAGAGATCATAATTTCTCTTGATGCAATGGTATCATTAAATTGAATTTCTTTTCCATCAAGTACATATCGTGAAAAATTAGTGCTGTTAAAATCTGAACTTATACCTTTAGCAATAATACCCTCAATATCTGTCTTTGTTTTTATGATGCCTGCTTTTCTTGCATACACCTGTATATGTTCTACTCCCTCAATATTTTTGATTGAATTAATAAATGTTTCATTTTTATCTATTGGCAGGTCATCATAACTGCTGCGTAAACTTTCTTTTGAAATATTAATATGCCCCCAGAAACCATATATTTTTTCTGAAATCGTTTTTCTGAATCCATTTACCATACTTGATGAAATGATCATGACCGCAAGGCTAAGAGCAATTGCTATACGGGCAATAATTACAATAAGTCTTGAAAAAGACCTGGCGTCGTTTTTGACTATGCGTCTGGAAATAAAAAAAGGAAAATTCACTGCAAAATTAAATCGTGTAATTTTACGAAGATTTTTTGAGAAGCTATGATACAACTTATTTCAATCTTGTCCTGGATATGTTTTTTTACAGGATGTAAAAATCCTGCTCCTTCATCTGAAGAAGGTTTAACTAAAAATAAAATCCATTTAATAGCGCAAAATAATATTCCTTACGATATAACAATTATTACGGGAGCGGAGCAAACTGAAAAATATTTACCGCTCCTGAAAGATAAATATGTTGCCCTTGTTGTAAATCAAACCTCAGTTATTGGTACAAAACATTTAGTTGATACCCTTTCTCAGCTTGGAGTTAATATCCCGTTAATATTTGCTCCTGAACATGGTTTCCGTGGAACCGAGGATGCGGGTGCAACAATCAACAACTCGAAAGATATTGCAACCGGAATTTCAATTATTTCTTTATACGGAAATAAAAAGAAACCTTCAAAAGAAGATCTGCAAGATGTTGATGTAGTTATTTTCGATATACAGGATGTTGGTGCAAGATTCTATACATATATTTCCACACTGCATTATATTATGGAAGCATGTGCAGAAAATAAAAAGCAACTTATAATTCTTGACCGTCCGAATCCTAATGGTTTTTACGTTGATGGTCCTGTTTTAAAAAAAGAATTTTCTTCATTTGTAGGCATGCATCCCGTGCCTGTTGTACATGGAATGACAATAGGAGAATATGCGCAAATGATAAATACAGAGCACTGGCTGCCGAATAATTTACAATGTGAATTGCAAATTATTCCCTGTGAAAATTATGAGCATAAAGATTATTATGAAGTAAAGATTCCACCGTCGCCAAATTTAAAATCTATGCAGGCAATTTATTTATATCCTTCTTTATGTTTTTTTGAGGGTACGAATGTAAGTGTTGGAAGTGGAACAGATAAACCTTTTGAGATGTTCGGATCGCCATTTACAGAAAAAACAGACTTTTTCTTTACTCCGAAAAGTATGGCTGGTTCTAAAACCCCTCCATTTATGAATCAGTTATGTTATGGTTATGATCTCAGTAAAATGGAAATTGAAAAAATTAAGGAACAAAAAATAAATATAAGTTATTTTATAGATGCTTATAACAGGTTCAGCGATAAAAATAATTTCTTCCTTTCCAATAACTTTTTTAATAAACTTGCAGGAACCGATGTTTTGATGCAGCAAATAAAAGCCGGATTATCTGAAGCGGAAATAAAATTAAGCTGGCAGGATGATCTGCAGGTATTTAAAGAAAAAAGAAAAAAATATTTACTCTACAAGGATTTTGAATAATGAGCCATTCGCTAAAAATTATTTACATGGGCACTCCTGAATTTGCTGTTCCGGGTTTGCAAATTTTGGTTCAAAATGGTTTTAATGTTGTTGCTGTAATTACAGCCCCTGATAAACCGGCAGGAAGAGGCTTACAAATACAACAATCACCTGTTAAACAATTTGCAATTGAAAGAAATATTCCCGTATTGCAACCGGAGAAATTAAAGAACCCTGAATTTATTGCACAGTTAATATCATTTCCAGCAGACCTGCAGGTTGTAGTTGCTTTTCGCATGCTTCCCGAGATTGTATGGAGCATGCCTCCACTTGGTAGTTTGAATCTGCATGCATCTTTATTACCCGACTACCGGGGTGCCGCTCCTATTAATTGGGCAATTATAAATGGAGAAAAAGAAACAGGTGTAACAACGTTTTTTTTGAAACATGAAATTGATACAGGAGATATTATTCTGCAGGAAAAGATCCACATACATAGCGATGATAACGCAGGAACTTTGCATGATAAATTAAAAATTGCAGGAGCAGAATTACTTTTAAAAACTGTTATTGCAATCGAAAATAAAACTTATTCTCCTGTTCCCCAGAAAAACACTTCTAATAAAACTGCTCCAAAAATATTTAAAGAAGATCGTAAAATTGACTGGAATAAAGATTTACATTACATAAAAAATTTTGTAAGAGGCTTATCACCTTCTCCCACAGCATACACATTATTAGATAATAAGATCATCAAAATATTTAGAGTGCACATTGAAGAAAATGAACACAATGAATCCGTAGGAAAATTTATCACTGACGGAAGCACATTTCTAAAATTTATAGCGAGTAAAGGTTATATATATATTGAAGAATTACAAATAGAAGGAAAAAAACGAATGTTTGTTCAGGAGTTTCTCAGAGGATATAAAAAATAAAAACAGCCCTTGTTTCATAGGGGCTGTTCAACTGGCTAAAATTGGTTTATTTCGGCGTATCTTAATTATTTTAAACTTTCGAAATCAGATTTATTAAAAGCTAAGGGTTTTACAGATTTAATTTCATTGTTATACATCACTGAGCCTGTGCCTGCATCAATCACCTGTTTGAAATTAGTATAACCTAATCCATTTTTAAAATTATTTACAGTTACATATAAAACATCAGTATTGGACTGCACAATTTCTGCAAGTTCTTCATTGCTCACAATTATAACTTCTCCGTTATAAATGTTTTTTATTGCATCTATAGTTAAAATGTTTTTATCGAGGTCTTCTTCGGATATGTACAATTTTTTCATTTTAACGATACTTGTTCTTGATCTTACTGCATCATTAAAACTTACAAATTCAGTTTCTTTAGTTTCAGATGCAATTTTAAAGCTCAGTTTGTCCTGTAATAACCTAATACCGTTAAAAACTTCAGCATGCATGCTCTCATTAGAAACATTTAATAACGGTGCTCCGGAAACATTATAACGGTAACTTCCACGGGTAATATAAAATGATTCAAGTACATAAGGATAAGTATAGGAACTTCCATCAACACTTTCATTTTCAATCAACATAATAAAAAGGTTTTCAGAAGTCCTTTTAACCTCTTTGTATTCTTCATGAGAAATGAAGGCATAATTGGAAATACTCCAGTTATTTTCAACTGCAATTTTAACAGCATTATTAAAGGCATCATTATTTTCAGTTAAAACAATGAAAACAGGGTTTTGAATGCGTTCGGATAATGTAGCGTTGTCTGATAAAACTGCAGTTGTAGAAATAATCATTACAAGGATAGCAGAGAAAAAATTTTTCATTTGTGTGTGTGTGTGTGCTTTTGTTGATGCAAAGTTGTGGCGGAATAGATTGCCTGCAAAATATTTCCGCCTTTTGAAAGATTATGCTTTACAGTGGATAGATGAAAGTGACGGCAATAGGAAAAACCCTTGTGGGCAAAGGGTTTAAGACATTTTTATAAGTTTAAGCAATTTCATTCATGTGCATATTTTTATCAATGAAGTGACCCCAAAAAATATTGATTTATAATACGTAAGATCCAAAAACACATACCGTGTATGTATTTTACGAGGTTTAAAAAGACTTGTCTTTTATAATATGTGAAATGAATTTCTTTTTTAAGCAGGCGGATGAATTCTGATATTACATAAAATATATTCAAAAAATAAAGGACCGCCCTTGCAGGCGGTCCCTTTGGCTGAATGATTCTTAACCCTTATTCTGCCAAGTTCTTAATATCTTTTTTGGTGAATCCCTGAGGATTAATTGAAGTTGTTTCATTGGTATAAATCATCTCACCTGTGGAAGCACTAAGGATCTGTTTGGTATTCACATAACTTACACCCGAAGTTTTTTTGTTAAAAACTACAGCATATAGCACCCCCGGTGATTTGCTATCAATAAGTTTGTTCAGTTCAGTTTTGGAAACAATATTCAGCTCCCCATCATAAAGAGACAGAACTTCTTCCAACGAAAAGGACCCATCAATATCCTCCCTGGCTATATAAAGCTTTTTAGCTTTTATAATGTCACTCCGGAATTCAACATTCTTGTCATAACTAAAAAATGCCGGGTCTTTATCATTTTCATTAAATAAAATAAACTGAAGTTTATCCTGCAATACCCGTACAGCATTTATTAAACAAACCTTAATATCTACTTCATCAACAACTGGCGCTCCGGCTAAATGAGTAACAAGTTTTCCGTCTTTTTTAAAATATACTAACCTCATTACAATACTGTGCACCATTGTTCCTTCTTCTTCAGCGGCCTGATTTTCATTTTTAATCAGGAAAACGTTATCAGAATAATTTTTACAGTCCTCATACTGGGAACTTGTAATGAATGAGAATGAGTTGAGTGACCAATAATTCTCTACCGCATGTTTTATACATTCATTGTAAACACCGTCCTTTTCGTCGAGTACAATAAGCAGGGGGTTTTCAAGCCTGTCATGAACTGTTATATCACCTGAAGCTGAGATTGGGTTAGCGAATGCCAGTGCCAGAAATAGAGATAAAGATTGTGGTTTCTTCATTGAGTTGTATTACCGTGGTTACAAACATAACAAAAATAAACCTGGCAGAAACACAAGTCAATAGATTGAGATATATAATACTAACATATTTTGGTTCAGAACCAACGAATGCGTCTGAAAAGGAAATAGAGTAATGTGGCACAAATAACTGAAAAGAGAATTATCAGCCAGAATGAATTGGGTTCAAAAGGGATATTCAGGTTCATACCGAAGAAACTGGCAATGAGGGTGGGAACCATTAATAGAATGGTAATTGACGTAAGCCGTTTCATAACCATATTCAGGTTATTTGATATAATTGATCCAAAAGCATCCATGGTACCATTCAGGATATTGGTATAAACGTTTGCCATCTCCAATGCCTGGCTTGAATCAATAATAATATCCTGCAAGTAATCACTCTTCTCTTCATTAGATTTTATTGATAGGAAATTAGTTCTGGCAATTTTTACCATTAATAACTCATTTGCCCGAAGGTCAGTTACAAAATACACTAGTGACTTTTGAATATTCAGCAATTTGGAGAGTTCATTATTCCGGCTGCTATGCAGCAATTCTTTTTCTATGAGATAACGTTTTTTATTCATCTCATTTAAATACTGAATAAAATAAAAAACATTCTTCTCAAATATTTTGAGAACGATCATGTCTTTATCCTGTGGGTTGATGTGTTTAATTGCAATGGAAAAGAACCAATCTATTACACGGTTTTGTGCAGAACTAATGATAATGTTATGATCTTTTGTTTGAATAATGCCAATAGGGATAGTAATGTATAAGGCATCATTGTCAATAGAATTTTCAATATCATTTTCAACTGGTGTATTAATAACAATGAGTTTTACATTATCATCCGCTTCATATCTTGAGCGTTCGTTAATATCTATTGAGTCAAGTAGGAAATCAATTGGTATGTCAATAGCATCACTTAGTGCGGCAAGTCTTTTATGATCAAAAGGAGGGTATACGTTTATCCAGCAGTCTTTTTCAGGCCTTTCTATTTCTACGATTGCAGCATCAATTTTTTTGTAGTATTTGATCATGATCTTCCATCTGCCGGTGAATAATTTATCCTTTTTCTAATTTGGTGCGCAAAGATAAGAGAATCTTATGCGTATACAAACCTGCATTTTAAAATTGTTATGTACACTACAGACGAACAATGCGGAAAAGAGGTTTGACGTTATCAATCTATTCACAGATATTTGCATATAAACAAAACGATCATGAAACAATTTGCCGGGGCTTTTATTGGATTATTGATAAGTTTTTCTGCATACACACAAATTGAAGTGGATTTTATTCAAAGTGTAGGTGCCGGATATTATACAAGTTTTTTAACACAAGTACCCACACTTCATTATCAGCCAAGGGTGAATTTTTTTGAGATAAGTGATAAAGCTGCTATATCTTTTGATTTGCGATTAGCAGGGGGCTATTTTGAAGAACCACAGGATATCGCCTCAGACGCTTATGTTGTCATTGAAATACCTATACTTATAAATTTTAACTATGGATGCGGTGCTACAAGAGTTGCCGATGAGCATATCGGATATTACGGAGGATTAGGATGGGGTAACGAAATTGCTTATGGCGAATATTATTCAACCGGCCCAATGTTTAATGCGGGTTTCAGATTTGATATTGATGAAAAATCTCCAATTGATATTAATGTCGGGCTGATGCTTGATGTTACACGAAATTATAATAATGTATTTTCTGCAGGAATTTCTTACATGTTCGGTATGCTGAAATGATTCTTAAAAGCTTATTTCAATTTCCCCGTTAAAAACAAATTTCGCAGGACCTATCAGCCAGATATTGGTAAAATTATTATTACTTATTTTTTCAAAAGAGACTTTCAGGTCGCCTCCTAAAACTTTAACCGGAATAGTATAAGCACCAGGGATTAGTTTATTCTCCACACTGTAAATAATGGCCGCTGCGGTTACCCCTGTTCCGCATGAAAATGTTTCATCCTCAACGCCTCTTTCATACGTCCGTATTGCAATACCATTGCTTAGTGCTTCAACAAAATTTACATTTATACCTTCCTGTTTATACGTTTCATTGTGCCTGATCTTTGCGCCTTCTGTTCTTATATCCAAAGCACTAATATTTTGCATAAACTCAACATAATGCGGTGAACCTGTATCTATTTCATAATAATTGATCAGATGTTTTATATCGTGAACATCATGCATCTTTAATTTTATAACATTCCCGTCAATGATTGCATCATGCAATCCATCTGATGCACGAAAAACATAACGTTCCTTTTTAATTCCCATCAATTCAGCAAACTTTACGATACATCTGCTTCCATTTCCACATAAAGAACCTTCTCTGCCATCTGCATTAAAATAAACCATTTCAAAATCGCAGTCTTTTGCATTTTGCAATAACATAACCCCATCTGCTCCAATACCAAACCTTCTGTCGCATATTCCAGAATAAAATGTCGGTATGTCACGACGAAATTTCAGCGACCGATTATCAAAAATTATAAAATCATTTCCTGTTCCCTGATATTTATAGAACTCTGCTACCATGTTTTGTGTTAAGAAGCGTAAATTCGAATTAAAAATTGTTAAACGATAAAATTACAGTAATATAAAATCGTTTATGCATGAAATTTGATAAAAAAATATACCTTACAAAAAAATTAAATATACTATGAGAGGAAAAAACATTCTAACAACTGTTACGGTAGCAGTTATAAGTTCAGCTATCACAGTATTCGGAATTAGTAAATATTATTCAAATCAAAGTTACTCCGGCACTGAGCAAACGAATTCGCCTTATCAATTATCAAATTATTCTTTCCCTGTTGCACCATCAGGAATGGCGCCAGTTGATTTTACTTATGCTGCAGCATTGTCAACACCTGCTGTTGTACATGTTAAAACAACTTACAGCAAAACAACTTCCTATTCAGAGGGAAATGATGTTTTAAGACAGTTCTTTGGCGATGATTTTTTTGGTAACCCATATGGTAATGGCGGAGTACAACAGGCAAGCGGGTCAGGAGTAATAGTAAGTGATGATGGTTATATTGTTACTAATTATCATGTCGTAAAGAATGCAGATGCAATTGAAGTTGTATTATATGATAAACAAAAAGCTCAAGCCACTTTAGTGGGCACTGATCCATCAACTGATATTGCTTTAATTAAAATTGATATGAAAAACTTGCCTTTAATGCAATATAGCAATTCAGATTCCGTAAGGGTTGGTGAATGGGTTCTTGCAGTTGGTAATCCGTTTGATCTTACATCAACAGTTACTGCAGGAATCATTAGTGCAAAGGGAAGAAAAATTGATATTCTTGGTGAGAACGCATCCACTCCTATTGAATCATTTATTCAAACTGATGCTGCAGTGAATCCCGGAAACAGCGGAGGCGCATTAGTAAATACGAAAGGTGAATTAATTGGAATTAACACTGCTATTGCAACGCCAACAGGAACATACGCAGGATATTCATTTGCAGTGCCTGTTAACATTGTGAAAAAAGTAGTAAAAGATCTTAAAAAATACGGAGTGGTGCAAAGAGCATATTTAGGTGTTGAGGTAGATCCCACGAAGGATGATATTGGTGGTGTATATATAAGTAATGTTGTAGATAATTCAGGGGCTGATGCTGGTGGAATTAAAGTAGGAGATATTCTTACACATATTAATAATACACCTATTCATTCTTTCCCTGAGTTGCAGGAACAACTTAGTGCCTACGGTCCTGGTGAAAAAGTAAATGTGAGTTTAATTAGAGATAAGGACAGAAAGAACCTTGTTGTCGAATTAAAAAATAAAGAGGGCAATACAAGTATTATTGAAAAATCAACCAATAAAGTATTTGAGAGCCTTGGTGTGGAATTAGAAGATGTGTCAAGCAAAGAAGCACAATATTATGATGTAGATGGAGGTGTGAGAATTACAGGTATTAGAAATGGCGCTATTTCACAGCAAACAAGAATACATCAGGACTTTATAATTACAGCGGTAGATGATGTGTCAATAAAAAATGCGAATGAATTTGCAAAGACACTGGAAAACAAAGCAGGAAAAAATGTGATAATTGAAGGATTTTATCCTTCTTTTCCGAACAAAATTTATAATTATGGGTTAAGCATACCTAACGAGTAAGAATTTAAAAATAAGAAATATAATTTAGAATAATTGGGTTTTCAGGTTAGCCCCGCCACGGTTATTTCGATCTTTCGGAAAAGCAGGCGGGGTTCTTTTTAAAGCATATCCTTCTCTGTATCAGAAACTATTATTTCTTTCCTTTTAATGAATTCATAAAATCATTTATCTTCGGCTTTATTAGATCTGCAACAGGCACAAATTCCTCATTTAAAAAAATATACAAGCTTGAGCCGAATGCAGAAATTTGCCGTGCGTAATACAAATTTTAGTAATGTTGAACAAAAAAGAAAAGCAGAATGAGAGTTATTGGTTACATAGAACACCCGGTTTATAAAATAAGTGTATTTAGCTGGAGCGAAAAATACATTGTAAAGATTGAAGCCGGTTTTTTTGAGCAGAGCTATAAATTCAGGTATGATGAATTTTCAAACTGGGAAGAGCTGAAACTTGTCTTTGATGAAGTAATGATAGAAGCAATAAGAAAAACATTCATGCAAATGGGAAAAGATATGAAAGAGGCAAGGATAAGTTATGGGAATAAACCCAGGAAAGTTTAAACGCAAAATGTCATAAATTTGAAAAACTGATGAAAATCATTCCCTAATGCAACCTTCAACTTCTGAAGTTTATCTTCAATAGCAATATCTCAAATTACAGTCACGTTATTGGAGAAACTGTAGAAACAAATACCGTTGCGAACCTTGATTTATAAAAGCACTTTCAATACTTTTGAAAGCTGAAACAAACCCGCCATTAATTTATTTATTTTTTTACATTATGGATTTATCTAAAAATAAAGTTATTCATATTTGTCTGACATTACTTTTATTTGCGGCCTTTTTTTCAGCCTGCAAAAAAGAGGAACTCATTCATGAAAATGTTACTATTCCGGATAATATACCGCCGGGTCAGGATGGTGTATCTGATCTTAAATTAAATTCCTATGTCAATAACTTGTATATTGATATGTTTGGCAGGGCGCCGACAGAAGAAGAATTAAGCGAGGCAAAAACCACATTAAAAGATAATAATTACAACGAGACTTCAAGGGAAGATATTATTACGGGTATAATGAGCAGTTATGATTACTATAAGAACATTAATGTGCTCACAAGCCAGAAAATGCTTGTAAGTATAGATAGTTTAACAATACAATACGAAATTGATCTCTATGAATATACAATTTATATTGCGGAGTTAACCGGCGACAGCGTTGCGGTATTTTATTATGAATATTATCTTGAAAAATTAGTGAATCTCCGGGACGCCTCTGTTCATCTCTACAATAGCAGCATCACAATAAATGAATATTTTAAAAGATATGTAGACAATATTTTTTACGATGATGTGAACATGGGGAGCGAAAATTTTGTAGTGAGTTGTTTTGAAAATTTATTCCACAGGCAGCCAACAGATGATGAAATGCAGTCGGGAATTGCTATGGTAGATGGCGAAGCATCAATGTTGTTCCTAGTACAAGGCAACTCAAAGGATGCTTTTATAAACATTGTAGGGAATGCACTGGAATTTTCTCAGGGGCAAGTATTGGAAGCATATCAAACATTACTGGCAAGAGATCCTTCTTCTTACGAAATGAATGAATATGCATTGCAAATTCAGGAAACAGGAAGTTTTAATGAAATGAAAATTGACATCTTTAAATCAGAAGAATATGCAGGTTTTTAACCGGATGAAAATATTACCTCTATTTTTTTCTTTTATACTGCTTTTTAATGCAGGATGTAAGAAAGAACATATAATAACAACTGTATATGATAATATTATTTTCGAAATAGATACTGTCCCTGTATATGCATCGGCAAATGAAAAAGACAGGCTTAAAACACCACTTCAATACATTTCAAGTTTATACAGCAATTTATATTTTTCAAGCATACCATCAAACGAATTAGACAATCTTGTTATTTACCGCTTATCACTGGGTGATAAAAACCTTGTGAATGAAATTATATTAAACAGTATGCTGAAAGATCCCGAAGTATACTCATCACTTCCGTCAAATGATGATATGCGCAGCGATATTGATGAATTTATTAATACAACCTATTTAAGATTTTATTTGCGCAATCCTACAGAATATGAAAAATACGGATTAAGAGAAATAATTGAAGAAGACCTTACAATTACAGTAATAGATATTTACAGATCATTTTTATTAAGCACTGAATATATGTTTTATTGAAAAAATGAGTAATGAGTTTTAAAATACAGAAACCAAATACTAATTACCAAATAATAACTACTAACTACCAACAATGCAAAGGAGAAAATTTTTAAGGAACACAGCGCTGACAGCTGCGGGAATTATTTCCGCACCTTATATACTTCCGTCAGGAAGATTATTTGCTGCCAGCGGAACAAGGTTAGTAAATCATGTTGTGTTAGTTGTATTTGGCGGTGGCATCCGCAACCAGGAAACTGTTGGGCAGCAATATTTATTGAACCAAGGCGCAGGTCCCGGAGGGAATGTAATGTATAACATGCTAGAAGGTGCTGCACCTTCCGGTTCATTAGTATATACTCCATGGGAACCTGCAGTAACAACACCATTATCAGCACAGGGTACTCTATTTAAACACATGCGCTATGCTGAAGGACCGACAGGACATTTTAATGGGCATTCAGTTGTATTAACAGGGAGATATACCGAAACAGGTTTGAATTTAAATATCAATCCTGAATATCCAACCTTATTTGAATATTACCGCAAGCATAGCGATCCTGCAAAAAGTGCAATGAATGCATGGTGGGTTTCTTTAGATCTTGGTCCTTATCCTGCATTAAATTACAGCCGTCATCCGGATTATGGTTCTTTATACGGAGCAAATTATATTAGCCCTCTTACAACTTTTGGCGATTATGCAGATGATAAATTTTCTACTTTAAATGCATTACATCCTGAAGAATTAAGCCGCTTAAATACAGTTAAAACTTTTCTTGATAAAAATTTTGATAGATCAATTGTTGATATTCCGGGTATGGTAAATACTGCTGAAGAAAAACAAGAGATACATGAATTTATTTTAAAATTATTACAGGGAGATATACCGGTTGAATGGCCTTTACCGTCAGGAGTTGCAGGTTCTAATTTAACAGGCGACCTCATTAATATAGCATCTGCATGGAAAATAATGGAACAATTCCATCCTGAATTATTAGTGGTAAATACTACAAACCTTGATGTTTGCCACACAGATTTTTCAGGATATATTCAAAATTTGCATAAGAGTGATTATGGAATTGGATGGTTATGGAATAAAATTCAAAGTGACCCGGTAATGTCTAATGATACTATTATGATCATGATTCCTGAACACGGAAGAAATCTTGAACCAAATACTATAACTGATATACACGGCTTAAATGCTTATGATCATACAACAGATGAAAATTCAAGAGATATATTCGGATTAGTTGTGGGCCCAAGTGATATTGTGAATCACGGATTGGTAATTGGCAGCGAAGAAGTTCCGAATGGCCAGTCCATTGATATTGTTCCTACAATTGCGCACATCCTCGGATTTAAAGATGACATTCCATCTTATTTATTACCGGGGGGAGTGATGGATGAAGCGTTTGTATGAATTAATTAATGAAATAAAAAATCAATTGATATAAATAATTTTCATTTTAATAATAAATTCAATTACTTGAAAATAAAAAATAAATTAATTATCGGAATTCTTTTTCTTGCAGCGTTAATTATTTTTTCGTGCAAGGAAGAAATCATAAGAATAGATCCTGAAGTGGATGTATTTAATCCGTTTGATACAATTACATTTGAAAATGGTGTAATGGATGATGTTGAAATTGATTCAGCCAGTTTCCTGGGTTTACATACTTTTATTTTTAAACCTACCTGTGCAGTTTTAGGATGCCACGACGGAAGCTTTGAACCTGATTTCAGAACGGTGCAGAGTGCATATAATACTTTGGTTTATCATCCGGTATCTAAAAATGATGCAGATGAAACTTATACTTATCGTGTAGTGCCGGGCGATGTCAGCCTTTCATGGTTATACGAAAGAATTACAACAGATGATGCTACACTTGGCCGCATGCCTTTGTATGATACTTTATATCCTGCCGAAAGACAAAAAATAATTGACTGGATACAAGATGGTGCTCCTGATGTTATGGGTCAAACGCATACAGTTTCTGATTTTGAAATACCAACCACTGCGGGTTTTATTGCTTATATAAATGATACATCAGGAATAAGAATAGATGATAACAGGATGGAACCTCTTTCACCTATGTTATTACCTGATAATGCCGATATTGAAGTTTGGTTTAGCGCTTATGATTTTGATGTGAACGATGTTTTTCATTGGGGTTATGTGCTTACTTACAACAAAGCAAGAATTTCACCCAATGCTTATGATTTTTCTTTATATGAGGAATTTGAAATGGAATTAGAGGTAGAGGATGAACCTTATGTAGGACCTATGTATTGGAATCCCGCTTCCACAATTCCTTACTATCATCATTTTACATTTAATACCGCTGATTATATTCCGGGGAAACTTTATTTTATCCGCTTTTATGTAAAAGATGAAGACCATCTTAATCCGACAGAAATTCCTGATGACGGATACAGCCCTTATTTAATAACCTATTTTTCATTTATTGTCGAATGATAAAAAAAGAATTTTTATTAGTGGATTGGCAGCGAAGACTCCGTTTAGTGCTTGGGTTATTTATTTTAATTCTTTTTTCTTTTGCATTTAATGCATGCAAAAAAGAGCCTATTGAAAATGATGCAAATCTTATTATAAGCGATACACCTTATATTGAATTGCGTTCTGTTTCTGCAAACACAGTTACTGAATATGAAGACTCCATCATCTTTGAAATATTTTACCAGGATGGTGACGGCGATCTTGGTTATGCAAACCCCGACAGTTTAAGTTTAACTATTACTGACTCAAGAATATTTACTGTACAGCAATATTATATTCCACTGCTTTCGCCGGAAGGTTCAGGTGTTACAATAGAAGGAGTATTAAATTTGAAATTAGATAACACAATTATGATTGATGATACCAACGCATCAGAAACTGTTCAGTTTAAGATCCAGATAAAAGACCGCAACGGGAATTACAGTAATTACGTTACTTCAGAAAATATTACAGTGCTACCTGATTGAGAGGGATCTGCAATTTTATTAATTCATTATTCACCTTCATTACATTTAATATTGCTTTAGTAAGGCAATATATGCTCCATTAATCAGTTAAACCCAAATGAAAAGAATAATACAAGCTTTAATTTTATTTTCAGTAATTATAATTTTTGCCTGCAACAAAGAAGATAAAGATAATTGCATTTCATACGACCAGGCATCTATCTTTTCTGCAGATGCTCCGTCAACAGGGCTGGCAAATCAAAATATACCTATAGATATTTCATTTCAATGCAGAAATGGTTGCGGGCATTTTGGTTCTATAGAAGAAACAATTTTGGGGGATCTTATTACAATAAAAGCTATTGCAAAATATGAAGGTTGTGCTTGTTTTTTAGGTTCGGTTAATATTCAAACAACCCATAGCTTAAATATTTCTACAGCCGGAGTTTATTATTTAAGGTTTCTTCAAAGTGATAACAACTATCTGTCTGATACTTTAATTGTTCAATAATTTTATATCTCTCATTTATCAAACAAAAAAACCGCACCTCCCCAGGTGCGGCAACAATTAATGAAAAATAAAAGCTATATCACTATGAAAAAGATTCTTTAAAAAACCTGCACCTTTTACAGCGCAGGAAAATATAAAAAATGAAAAGTCAAAAAAGAGAACCCTGTAATTAAAACCCAATAAATATTATTCTTATAATTTTTTGTCTTAAAAAAACCTGCACTTTTTACAGTGCAGGAAAATTTATAACTCATGACCAAACTAATCTTTTTTAAAAGCCTGCACTTTTACATGCAGGTTTGTGCAAACAATAATTAATAAACAAATACAAATTTTATATATCCCTTAAATAAAAACCTTTTTAAAAACCTGCACTCTTACATGCAGGTTTTTTTTATTCACATATTAAAAAAGAAATTCATTTTTATATATCACTTTAAAGCCAGTCTTTTTAAAAAACCTGCACTTTTACATGCAGGCTTTTTTATAGGCAGAACAGGCAAATGTTTTAAACTCCATTTATAGCATCATTATATTCAATATAATGAGCACTCTTTTTTAAACCCGGAAAACTTGCCAGGTAACTTTTAATTGCTGTACGGCGTTTTTTCAACCCGTCAACTCCCTCAAATAATTTGCGGCGGTTTCTGTTGCTTATTCCGTATGCTTCAGCTTTCTTTTGCACTTCAGTATTGGCATTTGTCATACTGGTAAGCAGCACATTCATGTTTGCCACAGTAAGATTAGTATCCGGCGGTACATAACTTACTCCTAATGTTTGCACAATAGCTACTACTGAGCGGCCATGACCCATGGCACTTGCAAAACTTTTTTCGCTGGGGCTTTTGCCGGCACCCGGAGGCGCATCTGGTGCTTTTTTAGGATAAGTGGGACGAATCTTTTTAAGTATAGCGGTAACATTTTTTGTTGCACTGTGGCCCTCCTCAAAATCTCCCGACAAGTAACTCACAATTCCCCTTATCCGATTTTCAAAGCAGGCCGGATTAAGGAGGATACCATCTTCTGTTTTTTCAAACACAAGGTTTGTGCGGGTGTTGCGCTCAGTGCCCAGTGCGTTCAGCTTTGTGGTTACATCCGTATTTGCATTATTAACCGTGGTAACGAAGGCAGCAAGTGCGGCTTTGGTAATGGTGGCATTATTTGGCGAATAATCCAACCAGCCGTTTATAAGGGTGTAACCGTTTTCAAAACGGGTAGCAAGGGCTTCAAAACTATGTTGCGATGTGGGCATCAGGTTTAATATTGATACCCAAGATTATGACAGGTGTGGAAAACTTTTGCGAACAGAACCTTCACTTTTGTAACAGGAAAAAAACAAATTTTTAGCAAACGGACATCATTTTCATTTCTATGGAGGCTATTGTCATTTTTATGGGCTCTATTTTGGTTCTTATGGAGGCAATTTTGGTTCTTATGGACGCCATTTTAAATCATACGGACGCCACTTTCATTATTAT
>JACMJP010000259.1 GCA_014380545.1 Chitinophagales bacterium
TAATATTCCCCGGTAAGCCGTCTTCAACCCCGTAATAATTGGATTTACTGCCATCGAATCTACTTAAACCATTATCTGTTGCGAACCATAAAAACCCCTCAGCATCCTGGATAATATCATACACATTTGTATTTGCCAACTCACCGTCTGATGTATATTGACGGTATGGAAATATTTGTGCGGTAATTTTTTTTGGTGAAAAAAAACAAATACATAAAAAAATATATATACCTGTTTTCATATGCCTATAATTGAACGGATAATTTTTTAAGCGCATCCATAAAATCAGTATATCTTGCACGGGGGATCTGAATTTTTGCGCCATCCTGCATTATTACCGTGCCGCCATCTTCTTTTGTATATTCTGCAATATGTTTTAAATTAATAATGTAAGATCGGTGTAATCGAAAGAAAATATTTTCCGGTAAATTATCTTCAAATTGTTTTAATGGCTTGGAAACATAATATGTTTTTTTATCGTGCGTATACACTCTTGTGTAATTATCATCCGCTTCCATTCTTATTATATCCTGCAATTTAAGTACTGCAAACCCGCTTGTATGGGTGAGTGTAATATGTTCAGGAATTTGGGCAGAAATATTTTCAGGTGTTTTATTTTCCCAGGTTTCAATTACTTTTTTAACAGCTTGCTGTAATTCTTTAATTACGATTGGTTTTAAAATATAATCAACGGCTCCTGCTTTTACGGCTTTAATTCCATATTCAGCATGCGCTGTTACAATAACGGTGCAGAAGTTTTTTTGCGATAAAGAATCAAGCAGATCAAAGCCATCTAACTCGGGCATTTGTACATCAAGAAATAATACATTAGGGTTTAATGCAATAATTTTTTGTTTTGCATCCACTGCACTTCCTGCATCTGCAATCACTTCAATTTCGGGGCAATATTTCTGCAGCATGATGGAAAGATTTTTTCTTCCTGGTTCTTCATCATCTATAATTATCGCCTTATATGTTTTCATGGTTTGAAGTTACATAATAAAAGGAAGAATCTCTTCAATATACTTTCTGTCATTACTCAATCTCGGCACTTTATGTTGCCCGCCAAGTTTACCTTTGCTTTTTAGCCATGTATAAAATGCCCCTTTTTTTGCAACATGCACTACGGGCATTTTCAAAGCTAAATCTTTATGCCTTTTTGCTTCATAATCAGAATTTATTTTCTGCAGTGTTGAATCTAAGATTTCGATAAAGTGATTAATATCTTCCGGTTGTTTTTCAAACTCAATTATCCATTCGTGGCCCCCTTTTTCTTTTCCTTCAATATAAATAGGAGCCGCTGTATAATCTGTAACTTTTGCATGTGTTTCGGAGCATGCTGCTTCAATTGCCTTATCACTGTTATCTATAATTACTTCTTCCCCGAATGCATTAATAAAATGTTTTACCCTTCCTGATATTTGTATTCTGAATGGATCTTTGGATGTGAATTTAATTGTGTCGCCGATTTTATATCTCCATAATCCGGCATTTGTTGAAATAACTACAGCATAATTTTTACCCACTTCTATATCTTCGAGTGAAATCGTTTTCGGAAATTCCGCATCAAATTCTTCCATTGGTATAAACTCATAAAAAATCCCATAATCCGGCATTAGTACCATCTCATCTAAAAATAAGCTATCCTGAAAAGCAAAAAATCCTTCGCTTGCATTATATGTTTCCACATAGTATATATTTTCCTCTCCTATTAATTCTTTAAATTGATTTCTGTAGGGTTTAAAACTTACACCGCCATGAAGGTATAATTCTAAATTCTTCCATACGCCTTTCATATTATTTTTTCCTGTTAATTCAAACAGGTGACGAAACAAAACAATTGTCCATGTAGGCACTCCTGCAATAGCTGTTACGTTTTGGTGTACTGTATGATTTGCAATGGCTTCAATTTTACTTTCCCATTCATCCATTAAGGCAATTTCAAGTGATGGTGTTTTTACATAATTTGCGAACTGCGACATATTTTGCATCATTACTGCACTTACATCACCATATCTTGAATTTGTATTGAGTTGATTTATTTGATGACTGCCGCCCATTATTAAAGTTTTTCCCGTAAATAATTTTGAAGCAGGATTATTATGTAAATACATTGCAAGCACATCTCTTCCCCCTTTATAGTGGCATTGCTTTAATGCCATTTTACTTACAGGAATAAATTTACTTTTATCGCTGGTAGTGCCAGATGATTTAGCAAACCAAACAATAGATGAATGCCATAAAATATTTTGTTCACCCCGCATCATGCGCTCTATAAAAGGTTTTAATGTATCATAATCCTGAATAGGAAATCTTTGCTGATAATCATGATAATTTTTTATAGACTTATAATCATATTCTTTACCCCACTCAGTATTTTTTGCTGCAGATATTAAAGAGTGAAATGTATCCTGCTGTGCATGTACGGAATTATTTGTAACCCGCTCTATTCGTGTTACCTGTTGTTTCATTGTCCAGCTTGCTACGGAATGAAAAACATGCATCAGTTTCAAAAATACAATAAAATAATATTGCGAAGCTCTTATAAAGGATTACTGTATAATTCTTCTATTGTTCTTTTTTTGCGTAATTCAAAATTCATCCCCAGATAAACTTTGCGTACCTGTTCATCTTTTGCTAATTCTTCGGCAGTTCCCTGTTTTAATATTTTCCCCTCAAATAATAAATATGCCCGATCAGTAATTGATAATGTTTCCTGCACATTATGGTCTGTAATTAATACGCCGATGTTCCTGAATTTTAATTTTTCTACAATTTGCTGAATGTCTTCAACTGCTATCGGGTCAATTCCTGCAAATGGTTCGTCCAGCAAAATAAATCTTGGATCTGTGGCAAGTGCTCTTGCAATTTCTGTTCTTCTTCTTTCGCCTCCGCTCAATAAATCTCCATTACTTTTTCGTACATGCGTTAATCCGAATTCTGAGATCAGTTCTTCTAATTTATTTTTTTGTTGTGCACGGGAGAGATTTGTCATTTCTAAAACTGCGGCGATATTATTTTCAACACTCATTTTTCTGAAAATACTTGCTTCCTGTGGTAAATACCCTATACCCATTTGCGCCCGCTTATACATTGGCATATCTGTAAGCGATTTGGTATCTAAAAGAACATTTCCTTCATCAGGTTTAATTAAACCTACAATCATATAAAAGGTTGTTGTTTTTCCAGCACCGTTGGGACCGAGCAATCCAACAATTTCCCCCTGTTGTACTTGTATAGATACGTCGTTAACAACAGTTCTTTTTTTGTATCGCTTAATTAAATTTTCTGATCGTAATAACATCTGCTAATTTTATGATTGAATTTAGTAATTGCATTTATCACATAAACTCGCTGAACTCAAAAACCATTTACTATGCATTGCTGATTTCCAATTAATAAACCGAAAACCTTTCAACTCATTTTTATTTCCTTTACATTTAATTGTAGTTTTTCCATTCCATTAAAATAATTTTCTTCAATTGCATAACACACATCAAATTTTTTTCCCGCTAATAAATCTTCATAATATGCTCCTTTCTGAAATGCAATACCATCGGCATGAAATAAATTTTCATCTTTCATACCAAGTTTTAAATGGCCGTCTCCCACAATTTTTGTTTTTCCATTGCTTATGATATTTTTTGAAAGAAAAACCGGCGACATATTTTGGGGGCCAAACGGCGCAAATTGTTTCAGGATATTAAAAAATTCAATTCTTATATCACCCAGTTTTATTTCTGCGTCAATTTCCACTTCAGGAATGCGCTGCTCAGGTAAAATTCTTTTTCGCACAACAGCATCAAATTTTTGTTTAAATGCTTCAAGGTTTTCCGGAATTAATGACAACCCTGCCGCATACATGTGCCCGCCAAATTGATCCAGCAGATCACTGCATTCTTTTATTGCTTCATAAATGTCGAAGTTTTTTACTGACCTTGCGGAGCCTACAATCATTCCATTTGACAACGTTAATAAAATAGTGGGTTTATAATATTGGTCTATAACTCTTGAAGCAACAATTCCAACAACTCCTTTGTGCCAGTTTTCATTAAATAAAACATTCGTCACCTTATTTTTTTCATCAGGATCATTTTGTAAAATCTGCAATGCTTCTCCTGTTATTTTTTTATCTATTTCTCTTCTGTCGTTATTTTTATCCTGCAATATATCAGCATTATCTTTTGCGATTGCATGCGTATCGCTTAATAACATAAGTACCGCATTTTTTGCATCATCCAGTCTGCCTGCAGCATTTATTCTTGGCCCCAATCCGAAAACGATGTTTGTAATATTTAATGGAGGCTGCAATGCACTTACTTCAATTAGTGCCTTAATACCTTTCCGGGGATTATTATTTAATATCTGTAAACCATAGTAAGCAAGCACACGATTTTCTCCTGTTATCGGAACAATATCTGAAGCGATACTGATAACAACTAAATCTAAATACTGCGTTATGGTTTCAAATGGGAAATTATTTTTTTGTGCAAATGCCTGTATGAGTTTAAAACCAATTCCGCAACCACTTAATTCTTTATACGGATAACTACAATCCGCCTGATGTGGATCTAATACCGCATTTGCTTTTGGAATTTCTTCACCAGGTATGTGATGATCACAAATAATAAAATCAATCCCCAGTTTATTTGCATATTCCATTTTATCATTTGCTTTTATTCCGCAATCTAAAGCAATTACTAAAGCACAATTATTCTCTTTTGCATAATCAATTCCTTTCAATGAAATGCCATAACCTTCAGTATAGCGGTTTGGGATATAAAAATCAAGATTGTTGTAAATATTTTTAAAAAAAGAGTAAACCAGCGCTACAGATGTAGTTCCATCAACATCATAATCACCGTAAATTAAAATCTTTTCGTTTGATGCAATTGCTTTTTCTATCCGCTCAATTGCTATGCTCATGGTCTTCATTAAAAATGGGTCATGCAAATCAGATAGCTTTGGGCGAAAAAATACTTTAGCCGAATTAAAATCAGTAATTCCTCTTTGCACTAATAATTTACATAGAACAGGGTGGATGCGCAATTCTTTTTGCAGCGCTGATATTTTTTCTTCTTCAGCAGATTTTATAACCCAGCGTTTTTCCATACATACAAAGTTGAGGAAAAGAAATTTATTGCAGGCAGATGCCTGATGAAAAAACCCTGATGTGATTTTCATCATAGAGCGATAATAGGTAAGTTCCGCCAGGGTTTCCAGTAATATCTAACCCTTCATGTTTTAATATATGCGGGGAAACATAATCTGTAGAAATAATTTTTTCACCTAATACATTTACAATCTCGGCTTTTAATTTCCGGGTATAATTTTTATCATTCATTGAAATAAATATTTTATCAACTGCCGGGTTAGGAAATATTTTGACATCAATCAGATTATTTTGGATATCAAATATTGCATCGTTACAATAACTTTCAGCTAACTTTAAGAGGGCACTATAAAGATTCAATCTTCCGCCACTTACTGTAACTCCTTCAAGATCTTCCAGCGTATCCACACTTTCAAGAATATATTGTTTAATAAATAAAATTGTAGCAGCAGGATCAGTTTTATAATCATCTAAAAAATCTGTGCAGGCACCGCTCATCATTAATGCAACAGCTCCTGCAATATGCGGGGCAGACATGGATGTTCCGGTTTGTGTACCGTAACTATTTCCTGCAATGGTTGAATATACGGAAGTGCCAGGCGCACCCAGATCAATTGTAGTTGCACCAAACCCTCCTGAAAGTAATTGATCAAATTTATTTGTATTGGTAACAGAAATTAGATAATCGCTTGAGCATGCAGTTGGCATATCACCTACAACATCTACATTATAATTTCCATTTGTTGTAGCTGCTGAACTTAATATGCCCGCTTTTCCAAGTGTATCGTACATGGCGCACCAGAGAGGATAATCATCCGGACTCACAAGATCAATTCCGAAAGATGAATTTGTAGCAACAATAAAATATCCTTTATCACCATCGGTAGTATTATATAATTCCCTTAAGGAAAAAACATAAGTATATGCTTCTATTACCTGGCTCTCCACCACATCAGTAATAATTGGTAAAATACTCACATGCCAGTTTACGCCTGCAACGCCTATTCCGTTATCACCAATTGCACCAGCAATTCCACTTACATGTGTGCCATGTGTGTTTGAAGTTATTGCATCATTATGTGTTGTTGCATTCCATCCGTAAAAATCATCAGTAAAACCATTTCCGTCATCGTCTAGTGTATTACCCGGAACTTCAAAATAATTTTTCTGGAAATATATATCCTGATGCAGCAAGTCAAAACCTTCATCAACAATTGCAATCACAATA
>JACMJP010000260.1 GCA_014380545.1 Chitinophagales bacterium
AAATGCCTTCATAGTGTCTGTTCGTATTATAACAGTTGCATTCTGTATAGCTGGTTCTGTAATTTGCAAAACAGGAAAATTATCTGCGCTTACTTCCGGAACTTCAGCATTTTCATTCTCAGTCATACCGTTTTTCAGCATTTTTATATTTAGGGGTTCATATATAAATCCTGCATCAGAAAGTTTTTTTAGTATCCCGTTATTTCCACCAAGTAACCCGGCATCAATAACAAATAATATTGATTGCTGAGTGGCAGTTGTCATAATTTTATTAAGTACAATTTCAGATTTTTTATTTTCTGTGATGTTTAAATAAGCAGCATACTGAACAGCAATAATATTTTGCGCTATGGCATCTAAATTTCCATTTAAATAATGTTTCAGATTTTCATCATCTGTGCCTGTAAATTTTTCTGCATTATTTACATAATTACTTAATACTGCTGCCTGTGTTTCAAAATCCATTAAATAAATTATTTCTTCCATTTGCCTAACGCTCAAAATGCTCAGCACCGGTTTTGATTCATTTAATGCAAGTTGAAAAATGATATTATTCTGAAAATCTATCCCGCCCGCATGATCCAGGTTGCGGAATAATTGCGTAGTATAAAGCGGCTGTGTATGCGCATAATTTTCCACATCGCTTTTTAATTTATCCATCACCATAAGTTCGTAGCGAATATTATCTTCCCGTTTATATATTTTTTTCACATTATCATCTCCTTTAAATTGCATGATCTCAAACATTTTTTGCCGCTGTATATCATCCTGAAGCCAATCAAAAGTTATCGCATTTACATTTTGAATAATTTTTTCAAGAGCATTTTCAATATCGTACTGTATTATGTTTTTATGATGTGAAGTAGCAAAAATGTAGGATACACTTCCTGAGCCCGGCTGGGATAGTTTTATCAAAGCGGACTGTTGTGCAATTGCAGTAAATCCGCAAACAGAAATTAGCACATAAAAAATGATCTTCTTCATAAATAATTTAGTCTTTCCAAACGCAAATTTACCTTATTTAGCATACTTGAGCAGTGCAATGTATCCGGGCAAATAAATGCCGGACATTGTAATCATTTAGTTAAAGCCTTATTTATTATAATTTCTATTTTGAAAGTTTATAATAAATACTTCTCCTGCTTTATACAACCTGAAAAACTGATTATACATCTTCCAATAAAGAATTTTGATATAAAAAACATGAAACAGGTTTTAGCTTTAATAATATTATTTTCAATTCTCACAGTTGCCAATGCCCAAACAGGTTGTTTAAAGGGCGATTGCCATAACGGCACTGGCACATATAAGTTTGAGAATAGTGATGAATACACAGGAGAATGGAAAGATGGAAACCGCACCGGGTATGGAAGATATGACTGGTCTGACGGTTCGTATTATATTGGTTATTTTTTAACTAATTTATTAAACGGTCAGGGTTCATATTATTCAGCTACCGGATCAGACATGGTGGGCTGGTTTATTGAAAACAATTATCAGGGAGTTGACAGACCCAAAAACTTTGATTCTTACTCAGAAATCAATGACAACGATATTTTAGATGATTACGAAACAGATGATCTTGAAGAATTGCTTGAAGAATGGGAAACATCCGATGCCGAAAATGAAAGAATAAAGGTTGAAAACTTACGAAGTGCAAAGTATGCTGATTTCATAACTGTAATGGAAACTGTGATAAAAGAATTTGAAGACAATTTTGAAAATTTAAAAGGGCCTGCTGAAAAAAGTATAATAGAATTTGGAGATTCCTGGTTCAGTAACACATTAGTAAAGGGAACGGATGAGGCTTCAATAACAACAGCGTTATTAAGTGATAATCATACATGGTATAATATATTATATAAAGGCTCTGATTTTTATACTGTAAAAAGAAAATATGAAGAGTATGTAACCATATTTAATGAAAAATTACGGAGTAATTGCTGCACACTGGTGTATGATAAATATAATGATTACAAAAGCGATGGTTATGAAAGTTACGGAACCTACTGGATAACTTTTTTGGTGCAGGAGGGTTATAGTGATATTTATTCCGACCTATTAGTTGAAATTGAAATGACGTCAGGTATTATAGGTGGAGGATACCAGGTTTTAGTTAGAGTGAGCCATTTGAGTAATAGATAAAAATAGGAATAGTTTCTATAAAAATATCCCGATGTATCTGGAAGTGGAAATTGGAAAGTTAAAAGCCGGAAGCAATTCCGGTTTTTTTATTTATTGTTTTGTCCAGATACGGGTATTCAAATTAAGTTCATCAACAATATTTACGCAAAAAAGTATTTGCCTGTAATATTCTTCAATATCTTCAAATCTCTTTACCGTTTTGCGTAGTGATGGTTCAAATAAATTTTTTTTCATCGGCACTGCAAGATTTATTGATGAATTTATAAAACTCAGCTGCAGATTTGCATCTATTTTTTTTCTGAATTCAACAAGCCTCTCCATGAGTGTGGTTGATAAAATATATCTTGCTTCCAATTCATCCGTACTATATACTGCAAAATATTTTTCAAATTCAGGATTTTCCAGTCGCACAACATCAGGGCGCATTAAATTCATGTTTTGAAATAGTTTTCCGAAAAATCCCATAAACCGCTCACTAAAATCACTCAACACATACGTTTGCCCGGAAAAATGTTTATTAAAATCAGCTATAAAGAATATGCCTTTAAAAATTGTTACATATCTTGTTTTCCCCTGCGAATCTGTTTGCCTATCCTGTGTATGTAATTCGCAAAATTCAACTTTCGTTTTCCCAATTATTCCCTGCACAAGGTCCTCACCATTATAAATATCAACCTGCTGCATAAAAATTTTACTGTTACTGAATTTAGAATTTGAAATAAACTGGTGAGCAGAATAAACTAACCCTGGTTCTATAAATTGAATAATTCTTTTTACAATATTTTCTTTATACATGCTTTTAAAATCAGGGCGGGTCCTCTTAAACCCGTAAAAAGTAAAATAGAGAATGAGAGAAATAAGCATGAATATAATGATCATGAAAGGCATGAAAGTAGCCAGCCCTAATACAACTGATGCAGTAAATGCAATAACAATAAATGTCTGTCTTCTCAATTGATATTTGCGCAATGCTTCCAGTTCATCAAGATGCGGAAGTATTTCGTTTTGATAAAAAATTTGTAATTCCTGTATGCTCTTCATGTAATATTGTGTTAACGCACAAACTTAGTATAAAAAACAGGAACCATATTTTTAGTACGAGGAAGAAAAGTTAAAGGGATTGTTCAATATCAGTTTGTATATTAGGGTTATTTATTACCTCTTCTTTTTTATGCTTTTCTTTTTTATCCCTGAATATTTCCCGGTTAAATAATAAAATAGAAATTACACCAATTGAAATTGCACTATCTGCAATATTAAAAACCGGCCTGAAAAATTCATATTTATCTCCCTTAACAAGGGGCATCCATTCGGGATAAGTTCCTTTAGCTATGGGAAAATAAAACATATCTACAACATTGCCATGAAATAAAGAAGCATAGCCTTCGGCAGAAAATTTTGCAATACCGGCATATCCGTAAATTCCACTTATAGGATCTATTCCTTTATCGAATAACAATCCGTAAAAAATACTGTCTAAAATATTTCCGATGGCTCCTGCAAAAATTAATGCAATACTAATGATCAAACTTTTTGATGCATTATGTTTAATGAGAGAAATTAAATACCAGGCAATAAATACAACAGCAACTATTCTGAATAAGGTGAGAAATAATTTTCCATAGTCACCACCCAATTTCATCCCGAAAGCCATTCCGTCATTTTCAATAAAATGTATTCTTGCCCAGTCTGCACCGAACATTT
>JACMJP010000261.1 GCA_014380545.1 Chitinophagales bacterium
ACGGCGAGGATGACAGGCCTGTAAGCAAAAATACTTTTCCTGAAACTTTAAACACAAGTGTTTCACTGTCGAATGGAAATTCTTCTGTTACTCCTTTCTTCTTCAAGCAATATTCTCTTACATCTTCAAGATTGAGCATGGTGTAAAATTATAAAAATAAAAAAAGTGCACAACATATTTTACATGTGCGCACCTTTTAATGAAGTATTTTTATTTTATTGTTTTACAAAAGTATTTACTGCGAATTTATCGCCGCTTATTAATTTAATTGTGTACTGCCCTGCTGCAAGATGATTAACAGGAAGTGTGGTTGTATTATTTCCAGCAGAACCTTTTAATTCTTCACTTAAAATTAATTCGCCAAGCATATTATAAATTTCTGCTGTTACGGTATTTGTTTGAGCAATGTAATAACTGATATTAATAAACTCATTTGCAGGAATAGGATAAACAGTAAAATTAACTGCGCTTATATCTTCAATATCTACTGTGCCTGAATTGATATTTATATTATCAAGGAAAGTATTATTTTCCCAGTTAGAAGTTGAGCGGAATTTTACAATAAGTTTATCACCAACATAAGGAGTTAAACTTACCGATTCCGTTCTCCACTGGGTGCTTGAAGGAACAAAATTGGAACCCGTTGCAGGAGCTGTTCCCAGATCCGGTTTATACTTTTTATATATCTGTGCCCAGGTAATTCCGCAATCTGTACTTACATATACTGCAAGTGTATCTGCCCAGTCCTCATCCAAAGAATAAGGCGCATTGGCAACATCAAAATCAAGATGAGCGGATACAAGACCTGTCATATTATAAGCAGGTAAAATCAGCTCGTCCACTTCTCCTATATCAGAGATATTAAAAGTATTTATATAAACGGATGACGCCCCGGTTTTTGCAGCAAGTGTTGTACGTTCCCATGCCCAAAGACCATCGGGATTAAAAACGGTATAACCTGCATATGGGAAAGCGGCATCCTCAAATCCCTGAATTAATGGAAGCGCAAAGCCCGCAACATTCACTACAAAATCATTTTCCTGTGAGTTGTTATCGGCAAATTCATCTGTTACACCATTGGGATTACTTACATTCACAGAAATTGTATGCGGGCCTTCGGGTAAAGAAATGGTAGGAAGGCTTACTTCATCATAATCACCCGTTTCCAGAGAACCTGTCCAAAAATAAGTGGATGTTGCACCGCCGTCTATCGAATAATTAATATCAAGAGAAGTAATTGTTACCAATCCTGCATTTTTAATTTTTACTAATGGATTAAAAGTATCATAACAATATGTTCCGGCAGGGGAGATGATCTCCCAGCACTGTGCATCATATTCATAAGAAACGCATTTAGTTGAGTTGGCAAGGTCTTCTCTGAAACCACCCGCTGCAAATAATGCCCTTGCTCTTTCTTTCTGGTCTTCAGTGAACATATTATAACATGCATCATCACTATAGTCCATATAATTCATAAACTGTATGGATTCGTTACAATCATCACTATAAGGATAAGAGGGGCATTCGAAAGTAGCTGCGGCCTGAGCAGGTGTATCATCACACTGATCTTCAGGTTCTGTACAATCTGCATCGTCCCCCCAAATGTGAAATAAATTTAAAAAATGACCAATTTCATGTGATGCAGTTCTGCCTTTATTGTAAGGAGCAACTGCAGTTCCTTCATTTCCAAAACCAGTATAAGTAATCACAACACCGTCAGTAAAGGGAGAGCCACCAGGAAACTGTGCATAACCAAGCAAGGCGGGCGAAAGGTGTCCGCACCAAATATTTAAGTATTCATCTGCGGGCCAGGCATCCAGACCACCTTCTGATGTGTACTTAATAGCATCATCCGTATTCCATTCACCCACAGTTGTCTCTCTTCTTTCTATGCCGGTGGTGGGTCCGCCATCAGGGTCAACAGTAGCAAGGCAAAATTCTATTTCAAAATCTGCGGCCACATCTTCAAATTCTGATGGAGTATCAGATGCATCATCATTCAACCTCCTGAAATCTTCATTCATAACTTCAATTTGAGAGAGTGCCTGAGATTCACTGATATTTTCAACATCTTCTTTCCACACAATATGAATTACAACCGGAATAGTAATAATATCAGCACCACGGCTGCCTGATACATTATTTTTTTCAATATAACGTTGCGTAAATTCTTCTATGTGTTCCCTGTTTTTTGCATAATTTGGATCATTCGCCCTGAGCATTTCATCATGCTCCATTGTTCCGCAATTACGCTGTGCACTTGCTGCAATAGTATAGAGGAGTATTACAGCATAAAGAGTAAATATTCTTTTCATATAAGATACAGATTGAAACCTAAAGTTAAGGCAAAAAATTATTAGGTAGTTGTGTGAGGGATGCTATCTTTTATAAACAGCGTATATGTGCATGAAAAATTGAATTTTTTACCTGTATCTGACTAACTGATTATGCATAATTTTTATTGGTATAAAAAGATCCTTAGTGAATTTTACTAATTCTGCTAATTTGCAATTAGTTAAAAACATCTAATTTTATCCCGACTGTATGCTAAGTGAGTTGTTTATTATTTTCATTCTTATCTGTATAAACGGCATTTTTGCCATGAGTGAAATTGCTTTGATAAGTGTGCGGAGAAGCCGCCTTGAAACTGCTGCAAAGAAAGGAGATAAAAGAGCGAAGACTGCCCTGCAACTACAGGAAAATCCAACAAAATTGCTGAGCACAGTGCAGTTCGGTATTACCCTTACAAGTATTCTTACGGGTATTTTTTCAGGAGGGCATATTAAAGATGTGGTTGCAGGATGGTATGCATCATTTGGAATGGTTGAAAGCTATGCAGAGTCTTTTGCACTTGCTACTGTAGTTGTAATCATCACTACTTTTTCATTAATTATTGGAGAATTAGTACCGAAAAGAATTGGTTTGACTTTTCCTGAAGGTATATCAAAAGTGATGGCGGCGCCCATGCTTTTTATTTCAACTGTTGCAAAACCATTTATCTGGTTTCTTACAAAATCCAGCGATTTTATTATCAGAATTTTAAGCATTAAAGCAAGTGATGATGAAAGTGTAACTGAAGAAGAAATAAAAGCAATTATACAGGAGGGAACAGATACGGGGGCAATAGAGGAAATTGAACAGGATATTATGGAAAGGGTTTTTCATCTCGGCGACCGAAAGATAGGCTCGCTTATGACCCATCGCAATGAAATAATCTGGTTAGATGTAAATGAACCCACTGATAAAGTAAGAGATGATATTGAAAGTGAAATTCATTCTATTTATCCTGTATGCGATGGAGATCTTGATAAGACTTTAGGATTAGTTTCCATTAAAGACCTTTTTATTGCAAATACAAGAAATAATTTTCATGCAATAAAAGATTTTGTAAAACCCATTTTATTTTTACCCGAAAACAATACTGCATATTCTGTACTTGAAAAATTTAAAGAAAGCAAAGTACATTATGCTTTGGTAATTGATGAATATGGTGCGGTGCAGGGCCTGGTTACTATTAATGATATACTGGAGGCATTAGTTGGTGAATTTGATGAATTAAACATTCCTGAAGCCGGTATTATTGAAAGACAGGATGGAACCTTTCTTGTGGATGCAGGCATTCCTTTTTATGATTTTTTAAAATATTTTGAAATAGAAGAATTTGATGACTTGGAAGGGCAAACGTTTAATACACTTGCCGGCATGCTTATTCATGAATTAAAACACATACCCGCCGAAGGGGAGAAAATTAAATGGAAAAGTTATGAGTTTGAAATTATGGATATGGATTCAAGCAGAATTGACAAAGTGTTGTTTACTGCGAAGTGATAAAAAGAAATCAGGATTTTAAATTTAAACAGAATAAATTGATTAAGTATTAAAAAGATAATTGTAAAAATATTCTGCTATAAATCATTCTCTATAAACTATTTCATCACATACCCTTACCATTCACAATATGATATTAATCGCAGATAGTGGAAGTACAAAAACAGAGTGGGTTGTGCTTGATGCACAGGGTGATGCTATTGATACATTTATAACTAAAGGATTTAGCCCTAACAGTGTTTCCACCTTATTTATAGTAAATGAATTAAAAAATTCTGCGCCGTTTATGAAAGCAATTTCTTTTGTGCAGAAAATATTTTTTTACGGAACAGGCTGCTCTTCACCGGAAACAAATGCAATTATTTCTGATGCATTAAAATTTTTTATTAATGAAACAGAAATATATATTCAAAATGATCTGTATGCAAGTGTGCATGCAACTGCAGGAAGTGAAGCTGCAATAGTATGCATTTTGGGCACGGGTTCCAATTCCTGTTATTTTGATGGAACAACCGTACATGGCGATGATTTTAGTCTTGGATATATATTAGGCGATGAAGGAAGCGGAAGTTTTATGGGTAAAATTATTTTGCGGGATTACTTTTACAATAATATGCCTGATGATCTGCATAAAACCTTTCAATTAAAATATAATTTATTCCGCAATGATGTAATTGAAAGCATTTACAGGAAGGAAAGGGCTAGTGAATTTCTTGCTTCATTCAACCCGTTTATTAAAGAACATATTTCACATGCTTATTGCCGGCAGATAGTTGAAAATTCTTTTCAGCTATTTATAAAACATTTTGTTTTGAGGTTTGATAATGTTGCAAGTATGCCTGTTCATTTTACAGGCTCGGTTGCTTATAATTTTAAGGAGATATTAACCGATATTGTTCAAAAAAATAATTTACAATGCAGAAAGATCATAGCTTCGCCCATGGGAGAACTTGTTAAATATATTAAGAAGAATTTGATGTAATTAAATACCAATGCTGCCATCTGTTTCATTTTTAAATACGGATACTTATCAATTACTGCAAAAACATTTTGAAGAAATTCAAAAAACGCATATGCGGAATTTATTTGATGCGGATAAAAACAGGTTCAATAAATTTTCTATTCAGTTTGACGAAATATTATTTGACTATTCAAAGAACATGATTAATTCAACAACCGTTGAGCTCTTAATGCAACTTGCAAATGAAGTAAAGTTAAAAGATGCAATTGACGCTATGTTCAGTGGTGAAAAAATAAATGCTACGGAAAACAGGGCGGTTTTGCATACTGCATTACGGAATAAAAATACGAAACCATTTTATGTTGAAGGAGAAGATGTAATGCCTGCTATACAAAAGGAATTGTTGCACATGAAGCTGTTTTCAGAAACTATAATTTCTGGTAACTGGAAAGGATACTCAGGAAAACAAATAAAAGACGTTGTAAATATTGGTATCGGCGGTTCTGATCTTGGACCGGTGATGGTTACCGAGGCTTTAAAGTTTTATAAGGTACCACATATTGATGTGCACTTTGTAAGTAATGTTGATGGAACACATATATCAGAAACACTTAAAAAATTAAATCCTGAAACAACATTATTTCTTATTGCCTCAAAAACATTTACAACACAGGAAACCATGACGAATGCACATACTGTAAGAAAATGGTTTTTACAATATGCAAAAGAGGAAAAATATATAGCACAGCATTTTGTTGCAATGAGCACCGCAAAAGATGCAGTAATAAAATTTGGTATAGCAGAAGAAAATATGTTTGTGTTTTGGGATTGGGTTGGCGGAAGATATTCTTTGTGGAGTGCTATAGGCTTATCTATTTGTCTTGCAATTGGCTTTGAAAAATTCAATGAATTGTTAAAGGGGGCATTTTTAGCGGATGAACATTTCAGAAATACTTCGTTCGAAAAAAATATCCCTGTCATCATGGGATTGCTCGGAGTTTGGTACGGAACATTTTTCAATTGCCGTGCGCATGCGGTAATTCCTTACGATCAATATTTACATCGTTTTACTGCATACCTGCAACAGGCAGACATGGAGAGCAATGGAAAAAGTGTTGACAGGAACGGCAATAAAATAAATTATCAAACGGGACAAATCATTTGGGGTGAACCGGGAACAAACGGGCAACATGCTTTTTTTCAATTGCTGCACCAGGGAACGCAAATAACTCCTGCAGATTTTATTGCTCCTGCAATTTCATTGAATGCTACAAGTGATCATCATCAAATCTTAATGAGTAATTTTTTTGCGCAAACAGAAGCCATGATGAAAGGAAAAAATTATGAAGAAGTAGCTGCTGAATTAAAACAAAAACGAATGAACGATGATGAAATAAAATATCATACTCCATTCAGAGTGTTTGAAGGCAACAGACCGACAAATACTTTTCTCATAAATAAGATCACTCCAAAAACTTTGGGAAGTTTAATTGCGTTGTACGAACATAAAATTTTTGTGCAGGGCATTATCTGGAATATTTTCAGTTTTGACCAGTGGGGTGTTGAACTCGGAAAAAAATTAGCGAATACAATTTTACCTGAATTAAAGTCAGATGAAAATATCCGGTCGCATGATAGTTCTACGAATAGTTTGATAAATTGGTGGAAGAAGGTGAAGTAAATTATTGTTTAATAAACTGATGTGTTGGGAATATCTGTTGAAATGAATAGCACTATCTAAGCGCCTCTTATGTCATACGTCACTTAAACAAAGTATTTTCTTAATATTAAGATATTTTTAAAGGCACTTCCAAAGTCGTCTTGTTCATTGATAATTCATTTTTTCTGTACTATTCTTGTGTATTAAACATTTTTGCCGGGTGGTCGTCTTGGCTTAAAAGAATAATACTTTGCGTCACATATCAATATAAAAAGATCATTTCTTTAGAAACCAAAAAAATATGTGTCACTATTTTTCTTCATTCTTTATACGATTATAAATACTTCATTTTCATAACGAAAAATATTTTTTTTAGTAAATCATGAGTTTTAGCTTTATCGCATAATAGTTCTTTTAAAAAGCCAATTTAACAAACCAAATTTATCTTTATTATGAAACAAACTTTACGCACTTGTGCGACGGGCATTATTATGCTTGTTGCATTTTTCTTTTCTACATCAAGCATTATTGCTCAATGCACGGTTGAAACTTCTGTTGTAGCAGATGGCCCTCTTGCACTATGTGAAGGGCAGTCAGTAACATTAACTGCATATCCGGCAGGTGATGGGTATGCCTATTCCTGGGGTATCCTTGGTTCAGGTATATTTACAAACACTCAATCTATCACTGTATCAGAAGCTGCTACATATGTAGTGCACATTACTGATGCAAGCGGATGTCATACAGAACCTTCCGGCTACCTAGTTGAAGTAACTGTAAACCCTGTACCTGAATGTTCAATATCAGGTGAATTAGAATTCTGTGAAGGAGAATCAACAACTCTTACAGGACCTGATGGTTATTCTTATTTATGGAGTACAGGAGAAACTACGCAATCAATAACAGTTTCTGATGGTGGAGTTTATACGCTTACTGTATCAAATGATTCAGATTGTTCATCAACATGTGAAGTTGAAGTAACGGAGAACCCAAAACCTGATGCTTATGTTGAAGCAGACGGTCCAACAACAATTTGTGGTGATGGTTGTGTTACCCTCACAGTATTTCCGGCTGGCGATGATTTTACTTATCAGTGGGGATTAGTTGGAGGCGCTATTTTCGCTACAACACAATCTATTACTATATGTGAATCTGGAAGCTATGCAGTACATATTACAAATGCTACCGGATGCGGAACAGACCCTTCAGGAATTATAACTGATGTAAATATTTATCCTGCACCCGTATGTTCAATAGACGGAGACCTTTCAATTTGTGAAGGAGATTCAACAACACTTACAGCTCCTGATGGCTATACTTATTCATGGAGTAATGGAGCTACAACCCAATCAATAATAGTTACAGAAGGTGGGATTTATACTTTAACTGTAACGAATGAATTTGGATGCACATCAACATGTGAAGTTGAGGTAGTAGTTAATCCTACTCCTGATGCATATGTGGTAGTTGACGGTTCAACAAATCTTTGTGGGGATGAATGTGTAACACTAACAGCATATCCCGCAGGAGATGATATTACCTATGATTGGGGATTAGTTGGTGGCGGAGGAATTTTCGCTCACACACAATCAATCACAGTATGCGATGCAGGAGAATATGCAGTACATCTTCATAATGCAACAGGCTGCGGAACAGATCCTTCAGGAATTATTACAATAGTTACTGAAAACCCTGCTCCAATATGTTCTATAGACGGAGACCTTTCAATTTGTGAAGGAGATTCAACAACACTTACAGCTCCTGATGGCTATACTTATTTATGGAGTACCGGAGCTACAACCCAATCAATAACAGTTACGGTTGCAGGTGTTTATTCAGTAACACTTACAAACGATGCAGGTTGTTCATCAACATGTGAAGTAGAAGTAATTGTAAATGAAAAACCCGATGCTTCTTTTGAAGGAGAAACAGTTATTTGCCCGGGAAGTTGTACAACATTAACAGTTTTCCCTGCAGGTGATGGTTTCACTTATGAATGGGGAATTGTTGACGGAGCTATTTTCGCAACAACACAATCAGTTACTATTTGCGAACCCGGCAGCTATGCAGTACATATTACAAATGCTACAGGTTGTGGCACAGATCCTTCAGGATTTGTTATTGATGTAACTGAAGGCACAGGCCCTGATGCTACTATTACTCCAAACGGAACAATTGAAACATGTGCGGGAACACCTGTATTATTAACTGCAAACATAGGAACAGGACTAACATACCAATGGTATAAAGACGGTGTTGCTATACCGGGTGCTGTTGCTAAAAAATATAAAGCAAAAACCTCTGGTACTTATACAGTAGTTGTAACAAATGCTGAGGGATGTTCAACAACTTCAGAAGGTGTTGTTATAACAGCCAACCCAGGACCGCTTGTAAGTTTTGCAACACCTGAAGGTCTTGATCTTTGCGGACATGATGATGGTTTATTATTTACAACGCATGGTTTAGCTGGAACCACCTTCCAGTGGTATTTAAACGGATCACCAATAGCAGGTGCTACGGATGATGAATATGTTGCCACATCAACAGGTGTATATCAATTGATAGCAACAAATAGCAGCGGATGTGTAACAAAATCTAAAAAGAAAACTGTTGTAAATAGTTGCCGTGTTGCAGGAACAATTGAACCTGCTGACATAAGCATCTATCCTAACCCGACTGAAAATGATGTTATAGTTACATTTAATTTACCAGATGCAAATGAAGTAACTATTGAAGTAAAAGATATACAGGGACGAGTGCTTTCAAGCGAACTGGTAGCAACTGGCGGAATGGAAGTTTCAACAGACATCAGTTTTGTGAATTACACAAAAGGAGTTTATTTCGTAGTGTTTATTACAGATACAGAAAGAATTACAAGAGAAATAATAGTCCAATAGTTTTTTTTAAGAACGGTTGAATTATAAATAGCTGCCCGAACAGGGCAGCTATTTTTTTACCTGATTATTTATGATTTTATATTAATTGGGATGTTCAGTTTTACACTGATATTTCTTCCCATATTAAATACACCTGTTGTGCCTGTAATGCTATATTCTCCTGCATATTTCAATCTGCTTAAATGATTTTGATAAGCAACATCTGTAATATTATTTGCACTCATATAAAATGAAAAGATCGTTTTATTCTTTGATTGAATATCCGTACCCAAGCCAATATTTAATAATGTATATCCGTGTGTTGCTGTTTCCGTTGCAAAAGCGGAATAAATATGATCCTGTTTAAAATAATTTTCAACCTGGAATTTTATATAACTATTTGCAAACGTTGCTTTTTTATTTTGTTCCTGAACAACGCTTTTACCGACCCTTTTAAAATCTCCTCTTATTTCAGAAATTAATTTAGGAGCAGGAGAGAAAGGTAAATATTTGGTTGAATCCGTTGCATTTTTTTGTATTGCATTTACAAATGAAAAACTATTTTCAAAATGTAGCCAGTCTAACGGATGCGGATGAATGTCCAATGTAATTTCAGCACCTGATAAATTTGCATTACCCTGTATGTAAGTAAATGCCTGGAAATACTCACTTCCTGCTTCTGACAAAGAATCACCGCCAAACACAGAATTTAATTTCTGCAGAAAGACAAAATTATCGATGTTGTTGTTAAAAACATTTACTTCAAAAGAAATATGTTCAACATCAACACCAATAGCTGCATCAAGCTGTAAACTTGTTTCAGGATCTAATTGTGTGTTTCCAATTTCATAACGGAATGTTCCTTCATGCACACCATTGGAACCAAGCTCTGCAATATTCGGAGAACGGAAACCTCTTGATATATTTAATTTTCCATAAAAGTTTTCTGTGAACTGATATGTCGCTCCGATACTTCCTGAAAAAGCTGAAAAATTTGTATTAAAGGCTTCAAATATATTTTCACCCTCTTCTTCAGAATAAAAAGAAGCGCTGTTTATATTTCTTGAATCATATCTTAAACCCGCAGCAATATCCAATTTATTAATTGTTTTTTTTGCGGTAGCAAAAACACCGATATCAAAAAGATCATACTCAGGAATTAAAACTTCTTCACCCAGGTTTTTTGAATTCTGCAACATTCCGTTTATTCCTAAAGAAGATTGCCAGTTGTTTTTTTCAGGAAAAAGATACCGGACATCATAATTTGTTGTATTCATTTTGAAATACAAAGCATAAGCCTCGGGATTTAAAATATCTTCAAATTCCTGCCTGTTATTTTGCTGAAATCCTGCAATAATATTTAATGCCCCTTCGCCCAAAACAAAACTGTTATTCAGCACTGCTTTATAGTGTTTAATATTTTGCTTTGGTAAATTAACAGCATAACTTTTTAAATCAGAGTCACTTACTATTGTTTCTCCAATTAAAGAATCAGAAATAATAACCGGCTGAATGAATTGCCCTGTTGCACTATCTCTCTCACCTTCAATTAAACCAACATTTAATGCATAATATCCTGCATGTAAATGACTAAATCCCCATTTTTTATTTAAACCGATAATTCCATTTGCACTTTGTTCATTAAAACTGCTTCCATACACATAGCCATCTATTTTATTTTGATAGGCATGTGCATATTTGCCGCTATATCTTGCATCCCATATAAATCCCTTTATATTTCCTGCGATATTTCCGCTGTATCCAATTAAGCCGTTATTGGTTTGATAATTTGCAAGAAGGTTTGCTTTAATTATTCCCTGTGGTAAAGTGGGCGCCGAAATAAAATGAATTACGCCTGCCATTGCATCACTTCCATAAGCAATGCTTGCAGGGCCTTTTAATATTTCAATTCTGTTCACACTAAATTCATCTATTTCAATTCCATGTTCATCACCCCATTGCTGACCTTCCTGTTTTATTCCATCATTTATTACAACAACACGGTTATATCCTAAACCCCTTATTTCGGGTTTTGAAATTGCAGGCCCTGTTGTTATTTGTGTGATGCCTGGTTGTGTTGCAAGTGCATCAATAATATTTGCTGAAGCATTTTGCAGCAGAGTTGTTTTTGAAACGATACTCACAGGTGTTGCAGTTCTGTTTGCTTCTGCGCTTTGTGATAAGCCTGTTACAACAATTTCATTAATTTCTGTAACAGATTCTTTTAACTGAAAATCTTTTTCAGCGGTAACTGTAATATCTATTACTTCAGAAACAGAAGCATAACCAATAAAAGTAATTTGAACTAATAATTTTTTTGATGGAAGATCCTGAATAGTATACCTTCCTTCTGCATCCGTTATTGCTCCTGACCTTAAATCAGGGAAATAAACACTTGCGCCCGGCAATGCATTTCCGCTTGCAGCATCTGTAATTGTTCCGCTTAAAGAATTTTGCGCTGTAATTGTTTTTATATTGATAGATAACATGAAAGTAATCATGCTATATCTGAATAAATTTTGCATATACTTAATTTAAAAGATGAGTAAAATAAAAAGTAACCGATAGCAATTACCGGTTTAAATAAATACATAAAGAAAGTTTAAGCAAAAAACGGAGAACCCCTTGTGTCAGGATTATGGAAGAATAATTTCCCCTGGATTAAAGAAATAAGTTCAGGAGCATATACGAAATAAGAAAATACTGTGGAATGAGGAAGCAGAATATTTTCCTGTTCTGTTCCTGTAAAATGATGGCTGCAGAGAAAACAGACTTCAGCACTGTGAAAGTGCGTATCATTTTCATTATGCAGGTCATTGCAGGTAACTTCATCATGATGACTAGCAAGGTGATAAAAGTCTTTGCTTACTACTGTTGAAAAAAACAGCAGCAGAAAAAGTATTGCAGGTATTTTAATATTTCGCCTGATGAAAGACACAAGTATAAAGGTAGGGTTTATTTTGATTGCTGATCCGCCCCATTTGCATAATTCTGAAACATGCACTATGTTTCTTTCATTAAGCATCAATCATATTTTCCAAACCTGGTTTTTCAAGAACGGAAATAAAATTTGTATTTAGTTGTTTGATTGTATTTAATTTTTCTTTGATATTTGATAATGACTTTCCTTTTGACCTTAATGCTGTGAAAATAATTTCCAGTAGGCTCAGAAATATTCCCCCGAGTATATATAGTATTTTCTTTTCTCCAGACCTTCTTTTCATAATTTCATCAATTTCTGCAGCGCTAATGTCCGGATAATTGACAATTCTTTTTTG
>JACMJP010000262.1 GCA_014380545.1 Chitinophagales bacterium
ATTTTCTATTAATTCATTAGCAACATTCAAAACATGTGCGTTTATTTTATCAGCATCAACTACTTCATTTATTAAACCAAGTTCTTTTGCATTTGCTGCATCAACTAATTTACCTGTCAATAATAATTCCTTTGCATTGCGCTCATTTATTTTGCGCAGAAGAAAAACCATTACGATGGCAGGTATAAACCCGATCTTCACTTCTGTATATCCGAATTGTGCCTCAGGAACAGAATAAGAAAAATCACAAACAATTGCCAAACCACAGCCACCTGCAATTGCATGCCCTTCTATTTGTGCAATAACGGGTTTTGATAAAGTGTAAATCTGTTTATATAACTCCATTAAATTTTTTGAATCAGTAATATTCTCTTCATAGGAATTATTTTGCAGCGATTGCAAATAACTTAGATCAGCACCAGCACTAAATACTTTCCCTTCGCCCTTTAGAATAATTACTTTTATTGCATCATCTCTTTCAGCATCCGTAAATGCAGCCTTTAAATCATTTACTAATTGCGCATTAAATGCATTTCTTTTTTCAGGACGATTTAAAGTAATCGTACAATTTTTATTTTCGGTTGAATATTTTACAGTTTCCAAATTCTAATATTTTGTTTCCCGCAGATCTCGCTGATTTTCGCAGAATGTATTTATCAGCGCTTATCAGCGAAATCTGCGGGAGCTTGCATTTCAAAAATCTATTTTATAATAAAACAAAGGTAAAAATCCCAATTGATATTCTTCTTTTACCGGACTTACTGTCGGATCTGTAGGATCAGGAGCATAAGTGAAACCCAATACATTTTTAATTCCAAATACATTTACAAGATCGAGGGCAATTTCATGGGTAACCTTGTTTGTATTAATTCTATATGCCGCCTTTAAATCAAATCTGAAATAATCTTTTAATTTAATCGTGTTCGTAAGTGAATCAATAAATATTAATTCTTTTGCAAGATTTGTTGATGCAATATCAACCGGAGTTGCAAGATTGCCACCGGCATAAGTAATTTTCCCGCCAAACTGTAAAGTGTTTTTATCTTTTATATTTATTTCATATCCAATCAAAGCATTAGACGCAAATGTTCCATTAAAATCTGTTTTACGTTCAATACCATCACTGCCTGAATATCTTGAATCATACAATGATCCTGTTATTAAAAAGAAGAATTGATTACTAAAGAATTTTTCGAGCGTTAATTCCAGTCCATAATTTTTTCCTGTTCCCGTATTTTCAAGTGAACCAGGAAAAAATCTTGAAAAACCACTTCCTTCATTTGCCAGTGAAAATGCTGAAGGATGAATTTCGACTGGTACATTAAACAAATACTGATAATACGTTTCAATCTTCATTCTGAAATTACTTGTGAAGGATTGATCGTACCCCAACACCGTATGAAAACTTCTTATAAAGCCAACCTCTTTATTTATTAAGGCATAACTTCCATCACTTTGCAATTGCTGAAATGTATATTGATAACCGGGTAACATCTGGCTATGCAAACCAATTCCCGCACTCAATGATGATCTTTCTGAAAAATTATATTTCATGCCTGCTCTTGGCTCAATTGATTTTGAATTATTATTTATTGTAAATATTTGCCCGTGCAATCCGGCATTAAAAATAAGATCATCCGTTGCTTTATATTTCCACTGAAAATATGCCTGCAAAAAATTTGCATCATCCTTAAAATCATATCTGTTCTCGAATTCATAAGTAAACAAATTCAAATTCGAATCAAGATGATCATAAAAATATTTTTCTACGTTAATTCCTGTTTTAAAACTATGCTGATTATTTATTTTATGATTGAGATTATAAATAGCAGAAACTTTTTGATCTCTATAATAATATCCAAGGTTCGAAACGATAGAATCAATTTCAAAAGTTGTATCCCGATACACTAATTCATGATCAGCATGATTTTCCTGCCAGCTATATGCAAGCGTTGCTTTTCCATAAGTGTCATTATTTATTTGATGTCCGTAGGAAATTCCGGTAACAGCCATGCTTGTACCGAAATACTGATCCCTGTCGCTGTCTCCATATAATTCAATATCCTCCTTTGAATATTCGCTTACAAGTATCTCAATATTACTTATTCCGCCAATGCCGAATAAAGAAACATTTCCTTTCTTCACAGGAAAATTTAATTTAAATCCTCCATCCTGGTAATTAGGAACCGCCTGTGTGCCGATGGAAATATTCATAAACTCAAATAATTTTAATGTAGAATATCTGTAGCTGATCAAAAATGAAGAATGTTTATTTTATTAATTGGCCCTTCAGCAAATAATTCTGTTCCCAGAAAACCAAGTTGCCCCGTGAATTCAGATGAATTATTATTTCCACTGCGCATAATCAAATCAAAAACCCCTGCAATACTATTTCCATATTCGGCAGGAAAGGCCCCGGTGAAGAAATCAGAATTATTTAAATATTTATTATTAATGATGGAGACAGGCCCTCCCGTTGTTCCTGCAATTGCAAAATGATTTGGATTCGGAATATCAATTCCTTCAAATCGCCACAACACACCAATAGGTGAATTTCCTCTCACAACAATATCATTCCTGCTATCATCTGCTCCCTGCACTCCTGCAAAATTACTTGCCATCCTTGCCGGATCTCCTCTACTTCCTGCATAACGATCCGTTTCTTCAACAGAAAAACTGCGCACACTTACAGTTGCCATTTCATTTAACACTTCCCCTTTTTCATAAGCAATTATTTCAACTGCATTTAATTCTGCTGCACTTTCTTCCAGTTCAGCGTTAATGATAACTTCTTTTGCAGACGTTGTGATAATATTTGGAAATGACACTTCTTTATATCCGACGAAAGTAATTTTAATATTTACTCTTCCAACCGGAATATTTTCGATCATATAATTTCCAACAGGATCTGTTGTCGCACCATTTATAAAAACAGAATCGGCAAACACAGAAATATTCGCACCCGGCAAAGTTGTTTTACTTTCTTTATCCGTAATAGTACCCCGGATTGTTTGTGTGATAGTTTGTGCATGAAGAAAAGAAGAAATAAAAAAAAAGATGATATACAGTGTATGTTTCATTTAAATAATTTATTTCCAAAAATACGAAACAGACCATCCTAACTAAAAATGGATTATGGCATATTCATAATTTATTGTTATTGAATTCTGCAAATGAAAAAGCGGGCATACACCCGCTTTACCATTATACTAATAATTAAATAGTACTTACTTTTAATAAGCTTCCATTGGCATCATGCACACTTTTTTACATTCTTCATTCATGTCAAGTAATGATTTATCCCAGGCAGCCATATCATCTTTATATTTTGCCAGCTTTGTATTCCAATCAGCCATTGATTTCATTACATCAGCATCAGCCATTTTTTCTGTTTCAGGGTTTTTCTTCCAGTCGCTGTATGCTTTTTCATCAGTCGACATCATTTCCGTAGCAGAAGCATAAGTTTTTTTCATCGCATCCATTTCAGCCATTATGTTTTTGCACTGCATATCCATTTCTTCATGCATCTTCATTTCTTCAGGCTTCATTTTGCTCATATCCATGCTTGCGTCCATGGGCATAGATTCTTTCATCATTTTGTCCATATCTGCCATAGTGGTGTTCATTTTATCACCCCATGTTTTCATGGATTCGCCTGTCGCTTTCCAATCAGCTTCAAATGTTTTCATACTGTTTTTAGTTTCTTCGCTCATACCTTTTGTGGCACAGCCCGAAATAAAAATTGAAGCTGTAATGGTGAAGAAGGCAAAGATTGTTAGTCTCATTGTAGTTAGTTTAGGTTTAGAAATATTTTTACAAAGGTAATAAGAGTATAAGCAGATTAACAAGGTAATTATACAAGATTTTTTTTGCACTTTATATGCACATTTTAAGATTTAACTTCAGTAAGAAGGCGATTTAAATGCCTTTAATTCAAAATCATTAAGCTTTCCTGTAAAAATTTTATTTTCTCCTCGGCATCTGCCTTTTTCTTCTTTTCCATAGCAATAACTTTAGATGGTGCGCCGCTTACAAATTTTTCATCGTTAAGTTTCTTTTCAACACTTAACAAAAATCCTTTTTGATATGCTATCTCTTCTGTTAACTTTTTCCTTTCCTGCTCCACATCCATTGTTTTATTTATAACAAGGTAATATTTCGTATTGTGTGATATGAACGTTACTGAATTTTTCACCTCCTGCTTTGTAATATCAAACGCACTCAAATTTCCCAGTTTCACAATGAGTGGCTCAAAACTATCATAACTTTCATGTTTTATATGTTCGGCAAATAATTGTAATGGTTCTTTGGGGCTGATATTGTTTTTTGCTCTTGCATCTCTAATTTTAGATATCAGTTCTTTAACATGATTACCTGCAAACAAATGCGTATTTTCATAATAGGCACCCGTTGGCATTTCAGAAATAATAATATCTTCTTTTCTTTCCTTTAATAAATGATAAATTTCCTCAGTAATAAACGGCATAAAAGGATGCATTAGTTGCAGTATTTTTCCGAAGAACTCTATTGTTTTTTCATAAGAATATTCGTCTATCGGCTTTCCGAATTCCGGTTTAATAAATTCAAGATACCAGGCGCAGAAATCATCCCAAATAAAATTATATAAAATCATTAAAGCATCACTGATCCTGAAATTATCAAAATGATCATTTACTTCTTTAATTGTTTCGTTCAGCTTTGCTTCAAACCAGTTTATTGCAGGGTAATTATTTTTGTTATGCCCGTCAATTACTTCCCATCCTTTAATTAATCGCAGTGCATTCCAAATTTTATTATTAAAATTTCTCCCCTGCTCCACTAGTTTATCATCATAAATAATATCATTGCCCGCAGGAGAGCATAATAACATACCCATGCGCACAGCATCAGCTCCGTATTGCGCAATTAAATCCAGCGGATCAGGGGAATTACCGAGAGATTTTGCCATTTTTCTTCTTTGTTTATCTCTTACAATTCCTGTTAAATAAACATCACGGAATGGTTTATCACTTTTATATTCATAGCCTGCAATGATCATTCTTGCAACCCAGAAAAATAAAATTTCAGGAGCAGTAACTAATGTATTTGTGGGATAAAAATATTTTATATCTTTCTCATTTGTGAAACCATTGAATGTACTTATGGGCCACAACCAACTGCTTGCCCATGTATCCAGCACATCAGGGTCCTGATAAATATTTTTGTTAGCTAATTGTTTTTGTGCAAATAGAATTTCTGCTTCTTCTTTTGTTTTTGCCACAACAAATTCACCGTTTGCATTGTACCATGCAGGAATGCG
>JACMJP010000263.1 GCA_014380545.1 Chitinophagales bacterium
GTATTTTGCAGAATCCCTTTTTATGGTGATCATTTGACAATTATCAGCCATCCGGCCAATCTATTTTATGATAACAATTTCTCTAACCTGATAATACCTGATGATTTCAATACAGGACATCCGCCTCTTATTCCTGCATTATTTGCCGCTGTATGGAAAATTTTTGGAAGGAGTCTGCCTGTTAGTCATTGTATAACATTCATTGCCTATATTTTACTGTTTTATTCCTTTATAAAATTCTGCAGCAGGTTTATTCAATCAAAATATTTATATATCCCAACAATACTTTTTTTATTTCATCCGGCATTACTTGCACAAACAATTGCAATGAGTGCTGATATTTTTCTGTTACTATTTTTCTTTTGGGGATTAAATGCAATTTATGATAAAAATAAAATATCATTTGTTATCGCCTGTATGCTTTTGTTGCTAGCCAGTTTAAGAGGAGGAATTTTTGTGTTTGTTTTATTTTTTGTTGATCTGCTCATACACAAAAAGTATTCATTCAAAAAGATTATTTCAATATGCATGCTGGTATTTATTTCCAGTATTCCTTTTGTGCTATGGAATATTTATCATTATATGCAGGCGGGATGGTGTATAGTGAATCCTCAATCACCCTGGTTGCCTCACAGGCAATTTGTTGATGGAATGGCTCTACTGCAAAACATATTTATTTTCTTCTTCAGGCAAATGGAATTTGGTTTTATTTTTATTTGGGTGATTGTATGCATATATTATTTACAAAAGAATGAGCAGGCTAAACAACTTTATAAAATTATTTTTATCAGCCTAATATTTTGCGCATTATTTTTTTTACCATTTAAAAACCCTATTGTTAACAGATATCTTTTATTTATAGGAATGATAGCATTTATTCCTGCGTCTTTATATCTTTCAGAAATTACATCACAAACCAGAAAAATACTTTTACTTACAGCAATCGCAATAGTATTTCTCTCAACACACTTTTACGTTTATCCTGAAAAAATGAATAAGGCAATCGGATACAACTGGGATGCAACACTGGCAAATGTTGCTTATAGTAATTTGCGGGAAGATGTTTTGGAGCAAATAGAAAATATGTATAAACCTTCAGGCGAACCAAAAAAAATCGGAACTGGATTCCCAATGTATCAATCGTATTATGATTCAAATCTGGAAAATAAGTTTAGTGTTGCTGTCGTAAAATTGGAAACTGATCAATTAGCTTCTTTTGATCTTATCATTTATTCCAATATCATGAATGAAGTACCTTATGAAATACAAAAGGAAATTCAAAATAAATGGAAGCTTATTTATGAAAACAAAACCGGCAATATATATATGCAACTATTTGCCAATCCGCACACCTTAGATAGCGCCTTGGTTCATCTGTAGTAAGCCCCCATTTGTCGAAAATATATTAAGGATGGTTAAGACTAAAATTCAGTTTGCAAAAAATCAGATACTTTTGGGTTCGATTTTAAGTTAAATACACAAAAAAATAAGCATAATGACAGATCATTCAATCATGGATCACACAATACCGGTGGGTTTCTGGATATTTAGCATCATTAGTATAGTAGGGGTACATGTAGGTTTATATAAATTATTTGAGAAAGCAGGTATTGCCGGGTGGAAAGCATTTGTTCCGTTTTATAATTATTATCTCTGTGTGAAATTAATAGGCAAACCTGTTTGGTGGTTCCTGTTATTATTTGTTCCTATAGTGAATGCTGTAATGATATTTTTAATTGCAACCGAGTTGGTAAAAGCATATGGCAAAGATGGTTTTTGGGCTGGTGTTGCGAGTATGATGATACCGCAATTTTATTATCCTTTTATTGGTTTCGATAAAAAAGTAAAATATCTCGGTCCTCCGCATGAAGTATATAAAGGAAAGAAAAAAACTTTCTGGAGAGAGTGGGCAGATGCAATTGCTTTTGCAGTTATTGCAGCAACATTTATTCGCACATTTTTTTTCGAAGCATATACCATCCCCACAACATCCATGGAAAGTACTTTACTTGCAGGCGATTTTTTATTTGTAAGTAAATTCCATTATGGACCAAGATTTCCCATGACACCGGTAGCATTTCCTTTTGCGCATCACACCATGCCATTTATAGGAGGTAAAGCATATTCTGAAATTATTAAATTACCTTATTTCCGTTTGCCCGGGTTACAAAATATTCACCGCAATGATATTGTTGTATTTAATTTTCCGGAAGGAGATACTGTATATCTGCCTGACCCTTCCCAGGATTTTTATGATTACAAAAGACAGGGAACGCCGGGCCGTCCATTTACCTACAGGCCTGATCAAATAACTACAAGACCCTTAGATAAAAGAGAAAATTATATCAAACGTTGTGTTGCTATTCCGGGTGATTCATTAAAAGTTGTAAATGGTGTTTTATATATAAATGGTGAATTAGCATATCAACCGGAGAATCTGCAAAAATCTTACACACTTTACAGTAAGCCAAATGTTGTTATATCAGATGATTTTTTAGTTGATCAGGGTGTAGATACTCTTGACAGGGAAGCAAGAAGCAGAAGATTTTATGAAGACAGGAGTTCTTCAGTTGTAGTAAGTCTTACACAGGAAATTTATGAAAAATTAAAACCAAACCCGGCAATAGACAGAATTGAACCAACATATTACCCAAATTCACATTCTGACGTATCTGTTAACGTAGTTAATTTTCAAAGGACATACCCGCATAATTTAAATGTTCAACGCAATTCAAATGATGAATTCGGACCTATATATGTTCCCAAAAAAGGAGAAACAGTTGCTATTAATAAAAACACATATCCTTTTTATAAACGCATTATAGAATCTTATGAGCACAATAAAATAAGTTACGACAAAGAAGGAAATCCTTATATTAACAATCAGCCATTAACTGAATATACATTTAAACAAAACTACTATTGGCTGATGGGTGATAACAGGCACCGTTCTTTAGATTCAAGATATTGGGGTTTTGTACCAGAAGACCATGTAGTAGGAAAAGCTGAAATGGTATGGTGGAGCTGGAACAGCAAAGTTCCATTCTTCCAGCGTTTCGGAACAATAAGGTGGGATAGAGTGATGCGGTTTGTGTGAGATAATATGAATGATGAGTTACTAGTAAATGGGAAGTAAATTGAAACCGGGAACTAAGAAATAAGATTTAATCAGGTTATTTATTAATTATGATGAAAAGCAAATTATTTTTTTTAATAGCAGTAATAAATATTTTTGTTGCATGTAAAACAAAGAGTGAAGCAGAAACCAACCCGTCTGAGATAGAAAAAAGTGTTTCTGAAACAAAGGAAGAAAAAACTGAAGATAAAAAAGTTGAACCACCCGTAAATTATACTTATAAAAAAATTATAAATACCCGTTACAATTTTTCTTTTGAAATTCCTGATGTATGGAAAGCTGCAGATAAAAGCAA
>JACMJP010000264.1 GCA_014380545.1 Chitinophagales bacterium
CACCTTCATTTATTTCACCCCAGCAATAATCAATCAGATCAAATTGCAAACTATCACATTCCCAAAAACTTTCTATAGATGTATTTTCAAAATAACGCATCGTTGTTCCAGTAACACCAAAAGATAAAACATCAATATCGCCGTCATTATTTACATCGGTAAAGTCAGGAATATCACTCCGGCTTGTGTAAATAGGAATTTCAAAATCATTGACATAACTAATCTGCTCTTTTTCTAATTCAAAAGATAAAACGCCTCCATCATTTATTGCCTTATAAACCGCAGTTGATCCGGAGTAATAAGTAAATATATCCTGCAGGCCATCGCAGTTATAATCCCTCATCATAGCCCAGTCTTTTAATGTGGGGAAAATAGGATCATATATATTCGTAAATACAAATTTGGGTTCAGTGCCTGTTGTTTCATTTATAAAAACAGAAAATTTATTTCCTGCCCTGTCAAAAACAAAAATATCCTGTTTACCATCAAGGTTAATATCAATATAAGAAAATTGCGGTGCATTAAATCCACCGCAGGATGGATTTAATAATGTGATCCCGTCACTTGTAAATGGAATAGTATTGTTAAGAACATATTGTGAAAATATATTTCCTGACAAGAGGAGAATGAATATGACAATCAATTGTTTTTTCACTGCTTAATAAATTTTTTAACTTCAGAAACAGTTGCATTATTGCTGAAACGGATAAAATATAATCCGGGATTTATATGCGAAACATAAATGGTTTTAAACGCATCCAATTTTATTTCTATTATAAGTTTTCCGGTAATATCAAAAATTTGAGCTGATTCAAAAATACTTTCAGGATATATGTTATACTTCAGAAGATCGCCAACAGGATTCGGGTAAATATTTATGTTTGAATTTATATCCGTATCAATTATTGCATCAAATGTTCCTTCTTCCCTGTATAATGTAATTCCGCCACGGTAATTTCCTGTTAATAACTCAGGGCTGCCATCTTCTGTTATATCCTGGAAATAAACGGATGAAAAACTTCCTTCATCAATATTTGAAAATGTATTTGTAATCTTTGTGAATGTACCTGTAAAATCAGGAGTAGGCTCATACAAAAAAATTGTTCCCTCTTCACATCCTACAAATAATTGCCAGTTACCCGTATCATCTTTCATTAAATGCGGTACACTGTTTCCTGTTGTGCTGCCAATACTGCGTACATCCACATCCCCCCATAATCCATTTATTAAAGTAAATGCAGGAGCAGTTGAGGCTCCGGTATTTTCATAATAATTTAAATTACCGTTCTGCTCACCAATAATTAAATCGACTAAACCATCTTCATTCACATCAATAATTTGTGGTGTTGATTTTAACCCAATATCAATTCCTTTATAATTTGCAGAAAGTGTGGGGAAATCTGCGGGTTCGCCCGCATCAGCTTTATTTTCAAAAAATTGGAGGAACCCATTTAATTCACCGAATAACATGTCTTCGTCTCCATCCCCGTCCAGATCTGCAAATGCAGGTGCAATATTCTGAAAACCGAAAATGGAAATGTTTGCATAATCTCTTGTAATTAAAGTGTAAACAGGATCACTTGCTGTTCCGGTATTTTCATACAAAGCAAGTGCTGTTATAAAATCACCATCGTTATAATATCCATTGTTACCAATAACAATATCCATCAATCCATCTGCATTATGATCAAAAAATACCGCCCTTGATCCTTCACCTACATCTACCATATCACTCACGAATAATGAATCCTGCTGAAAGGAAAATTCATATGTTTCATCCGCAGAAATATTTTTATAGTATGCAACATTTTTAAAATTTTCACTTATGCCCTCTTTGTTTGGCGAAACGATCATATCTTTTTTTCCATCATTATCAATATCAATTAAAAATGGTGCAGGAAAAATATCTGTATCATATGCTACATCGTAAGCAGGAAATGTAGTGTCCTGTTCAGTAATGTCAGCAAATAAATTATCTCCGCCATTTATTAAGCGATTTAAATTCCCAAA
>JACMJP010000265.1 GCA_014380545.1 Chitinophagales bacterium
TAAATTCAAAAGAAGCAAAATACAATTGCAAACTTGCTAAAAAATGCCTAATGAGTCCTGCATTATAAAATGGAATAAATGAAATAATAAATACAATTGCAGTTATGCTGCTATAAACGATTGTTTTCCTGAAGCCAATATATTTAAGAAGAAAGGGTAACAAAATGAGCGGTAATATTTTAGTTGCAACAGATAACCCGAATAGCACGGCAGATAAAAAATATCTGTGTTTCAATAAAAAATAAATGGACGCTGCAAGAAAAAAGATTGTTACAGCTTCAAAATGAATATTGCCGGTGAGCTCAAGAATAATAAGCGGGTTCAATGCATATAACAGGATATTTTTTGATGAAAAGTTTAAGTGGTTTAAAATCTTTGATAAAAAGTAAATTGTTCCAATCTCTGAAAGCAAAATAAAAAATTTCAGAATAAAAATGTTTAAGAGCAAACCTCCTTTAGTTAAGTGACATATTTTAGCTGTAATAAAAAAAAAGAACTGGCCAACAGGTGGATACACCGAATAATATTGTTCGGAATTTAAATGTTCATATATGTTCCCGTCTGAAATTTTTACTGCGGCTTGATGTAATGAAGGATCATTTAATAGTTGCTGTGGTGTGTAAGTGAATGGATTTATTCCGTGATGCATCAAACTTCCATCCCATATATACCTGTAAAAATCATCGCTTAGATTAGGAATTGAAAAAAGAAGTAAAAACCTTAATGCGACGGAAACAAATTTTGCTTCCTTTATATGTTTATCATCTTTCCAGTAAAATATAATATGCAGATAAGCTACAAACAAGAAGGAATACAAAATAATAAGCTGAACAAAATTTGTTCTGGGCGTAAAATAATTTAGTGCAATTAAAGCAGCAGTGAAGAAAATATAAACAGCAACCCTTGAAATTGTTTTGGTCGCTGTTTGTGGAATCATGATTTAATTCTGGAATGTTTCATCGAAAAATAAAAAATTAATCCGAATCCTATAGCTGCCATCATGTGGAAAGGCATCAATCCATAATCACCATAGTACAATCCCATAACAACACCACTCAGAAAATAGAGTGTTAATAATCCTTCTATGTAAGTAATAGGATGTATTTTTTTCGGAATATATTTTTTATTCTTCCAGATATCTTTTGATGAGATAATATTAAATTTTGGTGTGCGCACGAATGCAGTTTTATGACCGAGCCATCCCCTGAATACAGCCCATGCATTATGTAAACTCAAGCCCATAGTAATTGCAAGAAATACAGGAAACCTTGCAAGAAAAACTTTCCATGTTTTTTTTGCGGTTATCTCTCTTTGTTGTGTGGAAACATAATATGAATAAGCAATGGCAATGGAACCGATTAAAAAGACACTTGCATATTTAAAATAATTAAATTGAATTTCCACATTCTTAATTAACAGAAGCGGCACACTCAATATCCCTGTTAAGAAAATAAAAATATAATTTGTAGTATTAAATAAATGTGCAATTGCATGCAGTTTCACCTTTAATGGAAGCTGCGATTTCATAATTGATCTTCCCATTTTTTTTGCTGTTTCTGCGCCACCTTTATTCCAGCGAAATTGTTGCGATTTAACAGCATTCATATCAGTAGGTAATTCACTTGGTGAAACAACGCCTTCCACATATTTGAATTTCCATCCTTTTAATTGGGCACGGTAACTTAAATCCAGGTCTTCGGTTAAAGTATCACTCATCCAACCACCGGCTTCAGTAATCGTTGCTTTTCTCCACAAACCTGCTGTTCCATTAAAGTTGATAAAATACCCTGCAGCATTTCTTCCCGTTTGCTCTATTGTAAAATGCATATCAAGTGCAAATGCCTGCATTTTTGTGAGAATAGAATAATCTTTATTCAGGTGTTCCCATTTAGTTTGCACAACACCCACTTTATTATCATGTAAAAAGTGCGGAATCGTCTTTAATAAAAAATCAGGATAAGGAACAAAGTCAGCATCAAAAATTGCAATGAATTCTCCTTTTGCTGTTTTTAATCCTTCCTGCAGCGCACCGGCTTTAAATCCTTTTCTGTCATTTCCAATTCTTCTTAATTGAATAATGTTAATTCCCTTCTCCTTCCATTCAGCGACTCTTTTTGCAACAAGCTCTACTGTTTCATCAATAGAATCATCTAATACCTGTACTTCAAATTTATCTTTGGGGTAATCAAATTCGCATACCGCATCAATGAGTCTTTCAATAACATATAACTCATTATAAATAGGTAATTGCACGGTAACAAATGGATATTTACCTTCAGGAATTTCCATTTCAATATTTTCCGGATGTTCTTTAAGATTTTTTTTGTATTTGAGATAATGAATTGCCAGGCTTAACTGCATGAGGCAATAAAAAAATAAAAGTGTGAGCGCTAATGTGTAAATTACTATAATTGCTATTGACATTTGTTGTTTATATGTATCTGAAAATGGTAATAATAATTTTATATCCAGCCATTACAGTTCCTTTTACTGTTCCCGTAATTTTCGATTTTCCTATTCTTTTTCTATAGTCAACGGGTACTTCCGTATATTTTAATTTCTTCTTGGCCGCTTTAATTTGCATTTCAACAGTCCATCCATAATTTGTATCAACCATATTCAGGTCAATCAATTTATTCCATTTAATTGCCCTGAACGGACCGAGGTCGCTGAATTTTGCTCCAACAAATAATCTCATTAATGTTGTTGCAAGCCAATTACCGAAAATTTGTTGCGGCATCATTGCTCCATTCTCCCTTTTTCCTTTTGCCCTGCTGCCAATTACTAAATCAAAATCATTTTCAATAATTGGCTTCACAATGTCCTGCATTTGTTCAGGATAATCAGAATAATCGCCATCAATAAAAACCACAATATCAGGTTGCTGCGCAACAGGTTTTTGTTTGATATAATCAATTCCTTTCAAACATGCTGAACCATAGCCCCGTTTATTTTCTAAAAGAACTGTTGCCCCGGCTTCTTTAGCAATTTGTGCTGTATTATCCGTTGATCCATTATTTACTACAATTACATCTTCTGCAAGATCAACAGGTATATCTTTCAGCACATAGCCTATTGAACCACTTTCGTTAAATACAGGGATAATAACATTAATCTTCATGCACAAAAATTGCCCATTACCCTTGCTAATTCTTAAAGGCGCACAAAATTAAATGAAATGTTAATGAGTTTCAGATATTTATTTGGATAGAATGTTCACATCATCGTATAATACAAGATCATTTGTTCGCATTTGAATATCTGTTCTTTTAGAATTATCAGGACCATTTTCCAATTTTAATACACCTCTTGGACAAACGGCAGAACAAATTCCACATCCCACACAACTTGAACGAACGATATTTTGATTACGCTGTGCATACCAGCGCACATCAATACCCATTTCACAATAAGTGGAACAATTACCGCATGATATACATTGCGCACCGTTTGTAGTAATTCTGAATCTTGATTTAAATCTTTGAATAAGCCCCAGGTATGCAGCCATAGGGCAACCGAAGCGGCACCAAACCCGGCTTCCCATTAATGGATAAAAGCCAACACCAATAACACCGCTGAATATTGACCCAATGATTAATCCGTATCCTTTTGCTAAAATACCTGCAGTTTTATCATTTAATAATGCACCCTGTGTACTCACATCAACTAATAATAGAATCGTGATAATAATAATAGCAGCCAAAACAGAATGAATTAACCATCTTTCAATTTTCCATGATTTTAAACTTTTATCTGATAAATGACGAAACGGGTCGCCTGCAGTTTCTGCTAAACCACCGCATCCGCATACCCAACTGCAATACCATCTCTTTCCATAAAAATAGGTGAGCACCGGTGTTGCAATAAAGGTTAATATCAACCCCCAAAAAATTGTGAATTGACCAAGTGTGCCGATAGAATTTAAATACGATAAATTGGAAGGGAATAATGCATCATAGTCAAGTGGGAAAAAATATGTCCAATAGGGTTCATAGTTATATAAGTTATTCATAATGCCGGGAAGCATCCATGCAAATATTAATTGAAAGAACATTACTGAACATGTACGGAGGATCTGATATTTACTGTGGCGATATTTTAAAATGAATTTAAAACCCATAATTAAAACAGCAATTGTATAAAATGATCCATACACAAACCATTGGTCAGATGCTTTTCCTCTTAATAGATTACTTATCGGATCGAACATGGTAATTAACCCGCCCAGAGAATTTCCCCCAACTATTTTATCAGCATAATCTTTAAAATATAAAAAGAGATAAAAAAGTGTGATAATAATTCCTGCCATCCATGCAATAGCACCTCTGGATGACATGGATGTAAAAAACGCACGATTATTTTTTATTCCTTCGGGAACAGAACCATAACTTCCAATAGAATAAATAACTCCTCCGCCAAAATATCCAATTAATGCAACTGCCAAATAAATAGCAGGTTGTACAGTTCCAATATTTACCCATGCAAACAGTGTTGCTAAAACACCGAGGCTTACAAGCGCCAATCCTGTTTTTTGCGTCGCATTAAAATTAGCAGGATGCGGATTGGACAGGGACATTGAAGGATTTATTTCTGCCATGATTTATTAATTTTCGATTTATTAATTGTCAATTTATTAATTTAATTCACTGATTCGTAATTTTTTTAATTTACTTTCTGTCAAGATAGTTTATATTACTCTTTTTAATTAGCTAATCAGCACATTGGCTAATTAGTTAAATATCATCTTTATTAAACTCTTTTTATTTTTTAATTGGATATTATTTTTTGTTTCTGCATTCCATTGTGCAATTATTTCTTCTTCGCATGTTGAAAAAAATTCGGGCTCGAAGTTGGCGGCTTTTAAATTTTCAAGCACATATTCAATCGTTCTTTTTTCTTTCAGCCATCTGTTAAATACGGCATGTCTTAAACGGATACCAAACACATTGATACCTATAAATAAATGATCACTTTCTTTATAAACAAAGTGCATACATTTTTTCCCATCAGCATGTTGCCAATAAAATTCTTTTTCTCCTTCTCTTAATTTCGGCATCACTGTTCCATACGTTTGATATTCTATATCTAAAAATTTAGCACTGTTATACCAAAAGCCGGGATCATATAATGTTTTTTTACCAATCATATTTAATGCGGCACATTCACCCTGTAATTTCCCAGTGTACCAAACCTGTTCAACCACTTTCCTGTCCGGCAGCGCATGCTGAAACTGTGCACAATCACCTGCAGCAAAAATATCTTCTACATTTGTGTGCATATGATAATTGATGACAACACCACGGTCAGTTTGAATATCTGTTTGTTTAATGAGATCAATATTCGGGGAAACACCTGCCGTTAATCCAACAACATTACATGGAATTTCTTCATGAGTGTTCGTTATTACACTTTTCACTTTTCCATTTGCATCACCTTTAATTTCTTTTAATGTTACACCGAGTTTCAGATCAAAACCATGTTCACGAATATGATTGGAAATCATTTTAGATTCCTGTTCAGGCAATACATTATTCCAGTAATTACTTTCTCTCACTAAAAAGGTAACAGGATAATGCCTTGAGTGTAACATCTCCGCCATTTCAATTCCAATTAAACCACCACCAACAATTACCCCCCTGTTAATTCCCTGGTGTGTATTTTCTTCCAGTTCCAAAAGATCCTGGTAAGAATATAATCCCTGCACACCTTTCAGATCTTGCCCGGGCCAACCGAATTTATTTGACTTAGCACCGGTAGCAATTAATAATTTATCATAGGAAATACTTTCATTATTATCAAGCAGCAAATTTTTATTATTTGTATCAATTGTTTTAACCCATGCTTTTTTTAAATTGATCTTATTTTTTTCCCAAAACCAATTTTCATAGGGCTGAATGTGCTCAAATTTCATATGCCCCATATACACATACATAAGCGCTGTGCGACTAAAAAAATAATCTGTTTCGCCGGAAATAACCGTTATTTCATGATCGGTATTTTTGCGGATTGTGCGGGCAGCAGTTATACCCGTAATTCCATTTCCTAGTATTACACAATGCATCTGTTTGGTTTAATCGGTTTGCAAACGTATAGTTAACAATTATTTTTAATAAAGCCAAATTTAGAATAGTTCCAAATGGGGTGTTAAAAATTTATTAAAAGAAAAAACTATTTGGCTTTCTTTCAATGCTCAGTATCTGCCTATAAATACTGTAATACAGTAAATAATAAATGCTATAAAATATTACTTATATTCTTTTTAATTTTAGGAAGAATTTGAAAAGAGATAATACATTCGATACAGATGTATGATATGTGTAGTTAAAAACTATGAATTTATTATGAATTAAAAGAACATGAAATGGAAGAAACAAAAAAAGACATTGAAAAATTTTATGATGACCTGCGGGATTATCTGAATACCCGTATTGAGCTTGCCTCACTTATTACTGCTGAAAAGGCTGCGGGTGCTTTAAGCACAATTATTACGAAAGGCACTTTCATTTTCGTGCTGCTCTTTGGTCTCATATTCGGGTCAATTGCTCTTGCTTTATATATCGGGCAGGCACGGGATAATATGATAGAGGGTTTCCTTTTTGTTGCCGCAGGATATTTTATTATTGGTATTTTTTTAATTGTGGTAAATCACCAATGGCTTAAAAAACCCATATTAAATTCTTTTATTAAACAATTTTTTAATGATGATAAATAATGAATACTATTAAAAATATACAGGACCTCCATACAGAAATACATCGCCTCAGGCAATTAAAAGAGGAGCAGGAAAAAACATTACGCAGCGATATTATGCGATTGCAGGAAGCGCTGGAACCTGCAAATCTCATGTCTCAGGCAGCCACTGCAATTTTTAAGGGATCATTAAAACCCAATGTTATAAAGAGCGGTCTTGATCTTGGCCTTGAATTTATTATAGAAAAAATATTATTCAGAAAAAGTGGTGCTATCACAAAATTTATTGCCGGAATTATTATACGTAATCTTGCCAAATTTTTTTCTAAAGAAAATAAGATTGAATGGCCAGCCTTTATCAAAGGTATTGCAGATGATTTTATGAAAGAAGATGAAACAAAAAAAGAGGATGATGAATAAATGCACAGAAGAAAATTATTAAAGACCTCAATGACAATATTTAAAAAAGCGGCAGAAAATCTCTGCCGCTTTTATTATGATATAATTAATTGACATTTATTCAACAACCAGGTTATGTGTTTTACTTTCCCCGTTATCAGTTGTTGTTTTTACAAAGTACATTCCCTGTGGAATATTTTTTAATTGAATGGTTATTGTTCCATTTTTTGTTGATACAATTTCGCTCATCAATAGTTTTCCTGTAAGGTCAATTATTTTTATTTCTATATTTTCGCTCTCCATTTCATCGAAGTCAATTGAAAACATATCCTGTGCAGGATTCGGATAGATTGTTATATCGTTTATTTCTGCAACTAATTCGCCGTATGGCAAAGCAGCTTTAATATTTACAGAATAATCTTCCACTTCTCCATAACTAAATGTTTCGCATGATGATGGAGTAGCATTATATTTCATTGAAACCCGCATTCTTGTCATCCCCAAAGTTGCGGTGGACGGAACTACAAATGAACCTGATAATACTGATGTGCTTGAGGAGGATGTACTAAAAACTTCTTCACCTGCATCTGTAAAATCAAAATCATGGTTCCAGTCAATCCATACTTTCCAATATTCTGTCCACGGACCACCACTCATTCCTGCACTTACTTTAATGGGTTTTGTTGTTCCTTTTTTAAGATTTGTTGTTAATGCTGTTCCATTATAATATCCGCCGTCATCACCTGATGTTCTATTGATAGTTCCCAATTTTACAAGGTCTATCCACTCTTCATTTGATATTGTTCCTTCTGAAGCGCAATAGGATACTCCTCCACCACCACCTAAACATGCTGCTGCTTCTACTGCATCAATAATTGCATCAGTTGGATAAGGACCAAATCCATTATTGAAATTAATTCCATAACCGGTTAAATGACAATAACTCATAATTGTTCCGCCGGTTGTTGGTGCAGGCCCTCCTGCACATCCTCCTTCTGTTGTGTAACAATTATCAATTGCACCACCGGGCCATCCGCACCATTGTGTATGATAGGAACCGAATAAATGCCCGAGTTCATGTGTGAATACCATCACTGTCCATGAGTAAGTTGGAAACGCAGAATATGTTGCATCAATATCACTGTAACAATATTTATAATCATTACATAAACCATTAATTGTTGCAGCAACGCCTCCTAATCCACCCGCATCCAAAGCACATAAATGTGCAACATCTCCATTAAATGTTGTGCGGTAATCCATGAAATCATCCAATGCTGCAAAAGAAGATGCACTTGAATAACCATCAGATGATGTCCATACAAATATTTCTGATATCACGATATTAATTCCATCGTTTGCATAAATGGTAGATGAATTATTAAATACACCTGTTAAATAATTTGATGTATTTATAACGCTTCCTTTATTTTGATATAAATTATAATCAGCTTCTATATATACTTCAGGAATATTTACTGTTCTGCTTCCTGCATGGTCACTAATATTATTCTGATATGCTTCTGAAAAACGTTCATCCTCAGGTGTTGCACAGGCAGCATCATAAGGAACGATAATATCCCGGTCAGAAAAAATAATATAATCGTCTTCCATTGCACCGGCACCTGCATATTTTCCAATATTAATATTCCCGTTTTCTTCTGATGAAATAACCCCCATCATTTCATTTTCAAAAATACTTATTGCAACCAATGAATTTGTTTTATCTTTTATAATACCCCGGTAGTAAACACCCTCTGTATAATTTTCATGTTCCATATTTGTGCTGCTTACTTTAAAATCGGCAGCAAAAATATTTGCTTTGTAAAGTTCCAGTTCTATAACTTCGTCATTAAACGGAATGCTGAAAGAAATAGCTTCATTCTTTTGTGTAAATAATTCCTGTACAATGTTGCCATCAATTTTTGCGAATGTTGACTTGCCGGCAAATGCTGCGGCTGTTAATTTAAAATTTGCTGCAGGGTTTTCCTGTCTTTCAAAAACAGCCGACTGTCTGAAAAAGGTATTTGCAGTTTTTAGATTTATAACCTGTTGGGCAACTGGTTTAATAGTTTGTGCATGTAACGTATGCACAAATGAAGTGCTGGCAATAAGGATGAGCAATGCGTAAAGAAGTTGTTTTTTCATACTCTTTGTTTAGTGGTTAATAAAAATGATGCGGGTGTGCGGGAATGAATTATTAAATATACAATAAAGGTTGGAATTTAAAATGATATATACAAATTCCTGATGTAACGATAGCTTATATCTTATAAAGAATTCTTTTTATAAGATGTCATTTTACAGATAAAATATTGAAATAATAGAGGACGAGGGCGGAATTTTAAAGAGTCACTATTCAAGGTTCTCTGTCATCTTTCTCACTAATTTAAACTCACTGAAGAATTCACGGGCAATAATTCTAAAGAATGCATACACAGGCATTGCCGCTATCATACCCGGTACCCCCGCAAGTGTCCCGAAAACTAGCACTATAAAAAATACTTCAAGCGGGTGCGCCTTTATTGAATTTGAATATATAATGGGTTGTGAAATAAAATTATCAATTAACTGTACGCCCTGAAATAAAATAAACAATTGAATTAATAGAGGTGTAACATTAAAACCCGGATCTATACTTAAATTAGTTGTAACACCTATCAGCATTCCGAAGAACATTCCGATAATGGGACCTACATAAGGAATTATATTTACGATAGCTGCAAATAATGCAATGAGCCATGTTTTTTGTCCGAAGCCTAAAACAAATAATCCAATAGCAATAAGAATAAAAACAACAAGAGACTGGACAATTAACCCGACAAAATACCTTGTTAAATATTTTTTACTTGTGTGCATGATACGTTTTGCATTGGGTTCATATTTAGTGGGTGTAAGCACCATTACAATATTATAGAATAATTGTTCATCCCGCAAAAAGAAAAAGGAAATAAAGGTGATGGAAAATATTGCAATAATAATATTTCCTAAACCGCCCAGCAGGTTATTAAAAATATGCGTAATGGAAGTAACATTTATAGCTTCTTGTAAATTTTCATTAATGATCTGCTCAACAGATTGTTGCTGCTGGTCGGCACTTTGAAAACGAATAATAAGTGAATCCAGGTTTTCCATTTGCTGCTGTAAACCTGCTGCTACTCTTTCTGTATCAATTTGTGCGATCACATTGGTTTGTTCTACTACAAGGGGCGTAAAGATTTTTACAATACCAATAATGCAACAATAAATTACTGCAAGTGCAATAAGGGAAGATAATGCATTCGGTATTTTGAATCTCCCTATTTTAAGATGTTCAATAAAATCGCAAATTGGTTTACCGATAAGGGAAATGATGGCTGCTATAATAAAATAAAATAATATTGTGGTTATTTGCATAAATAGCCATGCCACTCCAAAAACTATTGCCAGCGTTACTAAAATGAGAAGTGTTATTCTTACAATATTATTGTTAGACCAGTTGCTTTGCATCGTGAGTGTAAATCCGTTGGAAAATTAGTAAATAAAAACAATTCATCTTCTCATGTCTTTCTACAAAAAATAAAATCCTTCATTTTTGAAGGGTTTTATTTTATAAAAAGATTGATAAATATAGTAAAGTAATGTCTCCCCATGGTGGAAGATAAAAGATGGGGCTGTTAACAACAGCCGCCACCATCATAAAAATATGTGCTGCCTGAAATATAAATATCTGTACGATTTAATGCCGCTAAATTCCCTGCAGTTTTATCACATACTGCAAGTGGTTGATTCGGCATAAGAGTATGGCCTTTATGATCATCAAAATATTCTGCATCGCCGAAATAAATTGCGGTTCTACCTGTAAATACACAAGGACCGTCTTTCGGCATCTGATCTTTTATTGCGCACACCTCCGCACTTTCAATAAAAATGATTTCATCAGTATCATAATGTTTCGGATCCAAAATTCTGTAGGGCCTTCTTGCCCGCACTTCAATTGTTCCAAATCCGATATCCGTAATTCTATTAATATATTCCTGTAGCGGCAATGATCCGCTTAAGCATAATGCTCTGAGTTTTTCATCATCTCTTAAATTATCAGGAATAATTTGCTCACAAATAGGATCACTCATTACCAATCTGCCATGTTTTTTTAAGATGCGATACATTTCACCAATTGCCTGTTTCAGATCTTCATCTTTAAAAATATTAAACAAACAATTTTGCGCTGCGATATCTACTGAATTTTCTTCCACAGGTAGATTAAATGCATCACCTTTTTTTAGTTCAACAAACTCCCTCTTAAACCAGGGATTTAGTTTTTCTGCTTCCATTAAATTTTCTTCGCAGGCGGCAAGCATTTCATCAACAATATCAACACCAATTACTCCGCCTTTTTTTCTGCTGAAATATGCAAACTGCAATAACTCCATTCCTCCTCCAACACCTACATACATGATAGCTGGATTATTTACTAAGTCTCTTGGATTTACAGTTGAGCCACAACCATAATTCATTTCCAGCATTTTTTGTGGGATTATTAATCCGGGTAATTGCCAAACAGGAGTTGTTGTGCAGCATAAACCCGCCTTCGGATTTTCTGCTGCTTCCTTGTAAACATTTTTTGTTGTTTCTAAATACATAATTATTGAGGATTTATTGATTTATGATTTGTTGAATAGTTAATTAAGTTATTTAAGTTTTTAAGTTGTTTTTAATTTATGATTAACAATTTATTTTTTTAACTGCCCGTTGCCCATTGCCGACTGAATTCATTGCCAACCTGCATTCAAGTCCTCTACCGTATCTACATCGTTCAGTATTTCCAGTTCAAATAATTTTCCATTGTTTGAAATTATTTCATTTTTTGTTTCGGTGAATAATGATTCTGTGCTCCAGTTTTTATTTTGAAACATCCATCTGCTCCATTTTTTCATTGCTATTAAATAATATCCTCCGTCTTTCGCTGGCCCGATCACAAAATCATGATCAGATAATTTATCAAATGCCTCTTCAATATGCCTTGGCTGTAATTCATAACAATCAGCGCCAATCATCACTACATTTTTATATTCATTTTTAAAGGGAATAGAAAATGCGTAATCCATTCTTACTCCGAGTTCGCCGCTGCACTGCGTATATTTTTTATAAATGGAATTAGAAAAAAGATCATTTCTTTCAACTATATCACTGTAGAATAAAAATTTATCTGCCGGGATGTTTTCAGTAATATTTTTTGTGTGCTCCAATAACTTTAAATAAATCTCTAATGCCTTTTCATCCCCAACATCTTTTGCAAGACGGGTTTTTACTTTGCCCTTTACGGGATTTTTTAGCATGATTATTAAAGCATTTTTCATCATTGTATAATTTGAAAAATCTTACACATCTTTTTTAGCAGCGTCTATATTTTATGCAACTGATCCACCACAGGAAGAACCGCTTCCTGCTGTGCATCCGTAACAATGCTGATTCAACACAATATCCCTGCTATTTAATTTATCTAAATCCCAATCTTTGATATGATTCGGCGCACCACCGTTTACTTTTAAGCCGAGCATCTGATTAAAATCGCAATCATAAATATTTCCATCCCATCCTATTGAAATTGTATTTCTGCACATTACATTTTCTGCAGCTACAGGATTAAATGCTTCAATCAATTTTTGCATATAACTTTCATAATTGCCGCTCTCAATTAAATAATCAAGAAATCTGCTTATCGGCATATTCGTTATGCAGAATAAAGAATTAAATTCAATATCATACAATCTTTTTAATTCTTTTTTAAATTGATTTTCCAAAATTATTTGACTACCTGGTAAAAATGCACCACTCGGGTTATATACTAAATTTAAAATTAAACCGCTTCCTTCTCTTCCATAACCAACTGCATTCAATTTTTTTAATGCAGCAATACTATCTTCAAAAACACCATCTCCTCTTTGTGCATCTGTTCTTGATTTATTGTAGAAAGGCAATGAAGAAATTACTTCCACTTTATGTTGGGCAAAAAATTCCGGCAGATCATGATATTTTTTATTCGCCATAATAATTGTGAGATTGCAGCGTACCATTGTTTTTCTGCCAAGCTTTGAAATTTCTTCAACAAACCATCTGAAATCAGGGTTCATTTCCGGCGCACCGCCTGTAAGATCAACAGTTGTAATATCTGTTGTTGCAAGAGCTTCTAAACACAATTGCATCGTTTCCCTTGTCATAATTTCTTTCCTGTCAGGCCCTGCATCCACATGACAATGCGAACAGGTTTGATTACACATATATCCCACATTCACCTGGAATATTTCTGTCTTCACAGGTTTAAATGGAAATAAATGAATTTGTTTTAATTTATCTTCAAATTTTTCAAAATCAGCCGTTGCAACCTCATGCGTTTCCAGCACCTTTAACTGATAATCATTATCAGCTAATTTATGATGTTGTGCATGCAGGGACTTGGTGGTCTTCATTTGTTGCTATTTATAATTAATAATTGCATAATCGTATTTTTTGATTCTTTAAATGTAAGGGGTTCAGGAGGGTAGGTGGAATGGGGAAATACAAGTTTTTATTTTTTTTGCATTTAACCCCTGACACTTTACGCCTAACATATATTCCTACATAGCCAGTTCCTTAAATTTATTCATCATTTGTGTTCCATGTACTAACGATGAGCCGCCCCTTATTGCTGCTGCCACATGAATTGCTTCCATCATTTGTTCTTCATCGCAACCTTTTGCCAGTGTGTCTTCTGTGTATGCATCAATACAATACGGACATTGAATAGTATGCGCAACTGCTAATGCAATTAAACTTTTCTCTCTTGCTGTTAATGCGCCTTCTTCAAAAACTTTTCCGTAATAAGCGAAAAATGCTTTTCCCAATTCAGCGTCCCAGTCGCTAATGTTTCCGAATTTTTTTAAATCTTTCGGGTCGTAATATGTTGTACGTTCCATTGTTTTTTATTTATTTATTTTATGTATGATTTAATTAAATAGATTAAAACTTCCGCATACAAAATATGTATGCATGTATTATTTCAGGAGTAAGAAATTTATAAGATTGAAGGCGGTGCCCTTAAGGAAGAAAAAAATTGAAGCTGTGTATTTCTGAAAATAATTTTATAGACCGGTAATTTTTTTGTTATTGATTTAATAACCGATAATATATACAGCCGGAGTTTTAAGGAAGCTGAAAAGGATTTAAGAAGTTTGTGGATGTCTGCATGATCATTTATATCATATTTTACTGTACATGAAACAAAATTTGCAGATTGCTCAGATAAATAAATAGTAAAAGCATCATGAATAGTATCTGATTCCCAGGGAAGTTGTGTAAAAGAAGAAAAGTTAAAATACTTTTTCTCAAGACCTATTAAATATAAACCTCCGTCTTTTGTGGGGCCTGTTACCGAACAGTTATTTTCTAATTGTTTTTTTGTGTTTAATAAATCAGCAGACGTTAAACCGGGACAATCATTCCCTATTGCAATTACATTTTCAAAACCACTTTTATATACTTCCTCAATTGCATTGGCAAACCGTTCAGAAAATGTATTTCCTTTCTGATGTGCTGAATCAATGATAAAAAAAGGTAAACCGCTTTGAGAGATTATTTTATAAGAATGACTGATAATTTTATTTGCAATTAGCGCATTTGCTTTCTGATGATGCAGTCCACTAAAATCTTTTGCCGCCGCTTCATCAGCAACAGTCCTGGTAAATAGTAAAACGGCTGTTTGTTGTTCTCCCGTCATTTAGTGCAAACTTATCTTTTTTTTTAAAGGTTCGGTTAATGTTGTAAAAAATTTACAATTGAAAATGCGTTCTGATAACTATTTCCGGGTAAAACATCCCTTTTTTAACATATTTTACAATTTTATGCTTTGGATTCTGCAAAGGCTTCCCCCGCCTCCCGATAACTATCGGGATTTTTTCATGCCACCCGCCCCTCAATTTGTTATACTGTAAAAAGAAAAATTGAAGGAATGAAAAATATATTTCAATCTTTTATATTTACAGAAAAAATATTTTATGCCAGCCAAACCAAAAACAATTGATGAATACATTGCCTCCTTTCCTGCTGACAAACAAAAAACATTACAGGAGGTGAGAGCAATAATAAATAAAACGATTCCCGACGGAAAAGAGGTGATCAGTTATGCCATACCCGCAATTTGTTATAAAGAAAAACCCGTTGTTTATTTTACCGCAAATAAAAATCACATCGGTATGTACCCGGTTCCGTCAGCTCCTGAAATTGAAAAAGAATTCGCTCACTATA
>JACMJP010000266.1 GCA_014380545.1 Chitinophagales bacterium
AAAATGAAATGGAGTTTTCCGCATTTCGATTATAAAGGACAGATGCTTTGCAGCATGGCGGCATTTAAGCAACATTGTGCTATCGGTTTCTGGAAAGCACAATTGATGTCAGATAAAAGTTTAGTTGCCAAAGCAAAAACAGAAGAAGCAATGGGACATCTCGGAAGAATTACTGCTCTCATAGATTTGCCTGCTGATAAAATATTAATTGCTTACATAAAAGAAGGAATGAAACTAAATGATGAAGGAAAAGTTGTTGCAAGACCAAAACCTGCAGCATCAGAAAAAAAAAGAATTAATTATCCCTAAAGAATTAACTACAGCACTCAATAAAAATAAAAAAGCAAAAGAGGTTTTTGAAAAATTTCCTTATTCCCATAAAAAAGAATATATACAATGGATTACTGAAACAAAAACTGAAGAAACAAAAACTAAACGCATCGCTACTACAATTGAATGGGTGAGTGAAGGAAAAGGAAGGAACTGGAAATATGAGAGGAAGAAGTAGCAGTTCGCAGTCAACAGTCAAGAGTATTCAGTCAAGAGTTTTAAGTTAGAAATAAAATGCAATCTGAAATAATAATACATGAATATAAACCTGAATTTGCAAAATACTTCTATCAATTAAATAAAGCATGGATTGAAAAATATTTTGTGATGGAAGAATTAGATCATAAAAGTTTAGAAGGCCCGGAAGAATATATTATTGATAAAGGCGGTTATATTTTATTTGCGGAATATGATGATATGATAGTTGGCTGTTGCGCATTAATTAAAATGAGTGAGAAGGTTTATGAACTGGCAAAAATGGCTGTTGATCCTTCAGCACAGGGAAAACATATAGGATTAATAATTGGTGAAGCAATTATTAAAAAAGCAAAAAGTATTGGTGCTAAGAAATTATTTCTTGAAAGTAATACAAAATTAACACCTGCAATTAATCTTTATCGTAAAGTGGGCTTTAAAGAAATTCCCCATCACCCTTCAGAATATTCAAGGAGTAATATTCAGATGGAGTTGGAATTATAACTTTCGCAACAACTCAAACACATTTAAAGCATTTACGTCCAGCATAAAGGTTATTTTTTCTTTATAAGGAAGTTCATCTAGTGTTATAACATCAAATACATCACTTTGTATCAAAGGGAAATATATTTCAAAAATATTATTCGGTAACCGCAGCATAACGCCGCCATCATAAAAAATATTTCCATTTTCTGGATAAATATCATCAGACGTTGAATTATAAACCAAGTCAGCGAACAAGGCTATGAACGATAATTTCGGAATAGCAAATTCAAAATTCGCAGCCGCCATTAAATCATCTGAATAATTTAAGGAAGCAGAGCCACTATAATTTTTTATTTTCATAAATCCATCCCGCATCATGATCTGGTTATCCCATAATCCGCCGTATACATTTCTCCCGAAAAATATTTCGTCGTAGAGAAAGTCTTCATATCCATCTGCACCTTGCATAGTGAAGGTATTTCTGTAATACCCTGTACTTTCTCCAAAGAATTTTCCTGCGAATATTCTCACATCAATACCGTTCTTACTTTTTGGATAATTCAACCTGATATTCCCTTCGGCTGTTAATCTTGTGTATCCATCACCAAGTTGTAATGCTCCGTTTATGGAATACGGAAATAATATCCTTTTCTTCACAAGATCATACCTTAATTCATTTACCATTTCAAAGGTTTCATCGCCAAATAAATTAATTTCACTCAGCACACCTGCATCCTCTTCATTAATTAAAATATTTCGGAACGTAATTGTTTGTTGCGGCGAGGTACGCAAACTTTTCTTTCTCAGATCAACCTGTATTTTATTTTCAATTTTTGTGAAATCAAAATATTC
>JACMJP010000267.1 GCA_014380545.1 Chitinophagales bacterium
GCATCAATCCTGAAATACCCTTTTGGAAATTGTTTCAGGTATTCATCAAAAGCTCCTACTGCACTGCGGTAATCTTCTGCATCATATTTATTTTTTGCTGCGGTATAAATAATAGAATCTTTTTCTGATTTAGTAACGATTCCTTCAAGGTCAGAAACATCACCCGTTTTTGTTGCAAGGTCTTTCAATGCTTCTCTTGCTTCCTCACCTTCTGCTGTATTAGGCGATAATTCATAAGCTTTTTTGTAATACTCTTCTGATGTTTCATAATCACCGAGATTATAATAAATTAAACCGAGTTTTAAATATGCCTTTACTGTATAATTGCTGTTAGGTTTTTCTGAGATCAGTTTTTTAAATCCGTCAATTGCATCCTGATTTTTACCTGTGATGAAATACGTATTTGCAATTTCATATAATGCATCATCTACATAATTTGATGTAGAATATGTTTTTACCAGCTGCTGCATACTTGAAATTTTGGAAGTATTTTCTTTCTGCAATCCATGCAACATTCCTTTTTGATATAATGCGTAGTCAGAACCTTTATAATTATTATCTATTATTTTTTTATAGCTTGTTTCCGCTTTATCATAATTCTTGGTCATGAAATAACAATCGCCCAATCTCAATGAAGCATCCAATGCAACTTCATTTTCCTGCGATGCAGTTTTTCCAACTTTTAATGTCTGCGTTGTTTTTTCAAAATATTTTGCAGCATTCGCATAATTTTTAGTTTTGAAATAGTTGTAACCAAGTGTATAGTTTGAAAATGCTGCGGTAGCCTCTTTTGGAAGGTTTTTTGCAACTTTTGATAAATCCTGAAACTTAAGATGATCGCTTATAGATAGTTGATATTTATCCCTGTTATAATTTATCTCTCCTAACCAGAAATACGTTGCTGCATATAATGCATCATCAATTTTATTATCTGACGATTTAACAAACATCTTTTCTGCCGATTCGTAGTTCTCCTCATTAAATAATTGTACTCCTCTGTAATAAGTTACTCTCTGATATGCTGCTTTTAATTTGGGGCTTTTATCAGAAATATTATCAATTACTTCAATTGCTTCTTCATAATCATTAGAATTTAATAATGCCTCTGCAAGAATTTCCTGTGCCTCTGTTTTATTTGAACCTTTCGGGTATTTTTTCAGATAATCAGTTAATGCTGTAACAGCAGCCGGATAATATTCCAGCTCATAAGATAATTTTCCATAATTAAATAAGGCATTTTCCTGCACTTTTTTATCAATATCTGTTCTTGATGCCTCCATAAATGCGTTTCGGGCATCATCTTTTTTCTTTAATTTTATATAACAATCACCTAAAACATACATTGCCTGTTGCGTTAGTGTATCATTATCACCACTTGCTTCCTCCAGGCTTTCAGCGGCAGTTTTAATATCATTTAATTTATATTGGGCATATCCAAGTTGATAATAATCCTCCGGTCTTTCATTGCGGGATTTTTCAATATAATATTGTAAATATGGTAACGCTTTTTTATAATCTTTTTTATAAAAATAAGCCTGCCCTATAAGCTGATTGATCTCTTCATAATAAGAGAGTTTTGTGTTATTAATAAGGGGTTCCGCATAGGCTATTAATTCATCATACTGCCCTTTTTGATAATAAATATTACAGATATAATATGGAATAACAGTAGAATATTTTTCTTCCCCTTTAACACGGTCGAAATATTTTAGTGCTTCGTCATAATCTTCTTCATAATATTCTATAAATCCGTAATAATAATTTGTAGGATAATAATACGGACCTTCTTTATCTCTTAATTGAAGAAATAATTTTTTTGCTTCATCAAGTCTTTTCTTGGTAAATAAGCAATAAGCATATTGAAATCTGTATTTATCTACTTCAACTCTGTCGAGATCATAAATATCCACCTTGTCGTACCAGGCAAGTGCATCAGCATATTGTTTTTTCTTGAAAAATATATTACCGAGCTGAAAATATGCGGCACCCTGCAATGCATTTCCGGGATAATTTTCAACAAAGTCGAGCATGAGTTTTTCTGCGTCCGGATTATTTAATTCAATTGCACAAATAGCGCTATAATATTGTGCATAGGTTTTATAAGTGAATAATTCTTCTTTTGCATCATCGGGAATATTTGTAGCTGCAAGATCAAAAAATTGCTGTGCTGTAGAATACTTTTTCTGCTCATACAATTCCAGCCCGGTTTTATAATCACGATACGGATCAGAATAAATAAATGTTTGCTGTGCATGAACATATTGCACAGAGAATATGCAAATGCAAATAATACCGAATATTCTTCCTGAAAAATTTTGTATCATAACTTCAAAAATGTCTGGTAAAGGTAAGTTCTATACGTTTTTATTTTTTATTTCAATCACTTTTAGCATTCGTTGTGCTTGCCTGCGTTTGGAGCAGGATTTTTCCACAATCGTGCCGAAATTAGAAAATAAATGATGTGCACACAATTAAAATACATTGAAATCAACCAACAATTAAATGTTGATAAGAACGGGATATATATATAATTTATTTGATGGTGCAGAAGATTCTTTATAGAAAGTTCTTTCTTTCTCTTCTTTACTGAGGTATGGGTTCTTCCTGTTTTAATAATTGCATTCCTTCATAATAATACCACCTGCCATTTATCTTTGCGCCGGTAAAAGTTATTTTATATGCTATATTATCAACTGTGAATTTTGTAGTAACCAGGGTTCTGGAAACATTATCTACCTTATTTACTTCTTCATTTGTGTGCGCATAAACGGCATTATCCCAATCAGGAAACTGAGAACGCACATTGTTAAAATCCTTTTCTGATACCTCTAAAAATTTAGCATACAATTCATCTATATGAATGGAATCTGCTGATCCCATCATAGCATAAATTTTTTCATAATTATTTTTATTAGGAATAATTTCTTTTATACCTCCAAAGTCATCATCTCTTAATGCCTCAAATACTTTTTTTGAAAGGCTTTCAATTTCCACCGTACCTCTTTCAGTGGAGCAGGAAATTAATAAAATACAAATTGCAAGGTATATAAGTGTACGTTTCATATTGCCAGAGTAATTAAATTTCAAATATAAACTGAATTTTAAAATGATATGCCTAAAGAGTAAGAAATTTTCATTCAATTTGCACTTCAATGGTAAAACTATTCACTGACGGTGCTGCAAAAGGGAACCCGGGTCCTGGTGGGTTTGGTGTTGTACTGCAATATAAAGGACATGAAAAAGAAATTTCTGCAGGGTTTAGAAAAACTACAAATAACCGTATGGAACTAATGGCAGTGATTGCAGGACTTGAAGCATTAAAAAAAGAAAATTTAGATGTTATAATTTATTCTGATTCAAAATATGTAATTGATGCCATTGAAAAAGGATGGGTATATGGCTGGATGAAAACAGCATTTAAAAAAAAGAAAAATAAAGATCTGTGGATGAGACTGATGCGCAGCTATGCAAAACATAAAATTAAATTAGTTTGGATAAAGGGACATGCGGGTCATCCGGAAAATGAACGTTGTGATGTGCTTGCTGTGGCTGCAAGTGAAGGAAGAAAATTATTAATTGATGAAGAATATGAAAGAAATGAAGAGGAACTCTTTTAAATATAGAAAAATAATTATTGTTAATTTTAAGTACTAACTTTTTCAGCATACATAGCAATAAAGCCTTCTACTTTTTCAACCATATCACTTGAGCCGATGTATAATGGTGTGCGCTGGTGTAATTCTTTTGCTTCAATATCCATAATTCTTTTATATCCGTTACTTGCCACACCTCCTGCCTGTTCAGCTATAAAAGCAAGCGGATTACATTCATATAATAATCTTAATTTTCCTTTTGGTGATTTAGCAGTTTCAGGATAAATATAAATTCCACCCTTAAGCATATTGCGATGAAAATCTGCAACTAAACTTCCAATATATCTTGAAGTGTAAGGGCGATCGGAATTTATATCTTCCTCCTGGCAATATTTAATATATTTTTTTACACCATCGGGAAAATGCACATAATTTCCTTCGTTAATGGAATAAATAATTCCCGTTTGCGGAATTTTAATACTCGGGTGCGATAAACAAAATTCGCCTATGGACGGATCAAGTGTAAAACCATTTACGCCAAAACCTGTTGTGTAAACCATCATGGTTGATGAGCCATAAATAATATAACCGGCAGCTACCTGTTCACTTCCTTTCTGTAAAAAATCTTCCAGTGTTGCAGGACCGCTAAAAGTTATTCTGCGGTAAATGGAAAATATTGTTCCTATAGAAACATTCACATCAATATTTGAAGAACCATCAAGCGGATCAATCATTACAACATATTTTGCATTGCTGCTTACTCCACCATCCATGTTCACATAGTCTTCATTTTCCTCGCTTGCCAAACCTATTACTTCACCACCTGCCTTTAGAGCACTTATGAATTGATTATTTGCATACACATCTAATTTCTGCTGTTGCTCACCCTGTATATTTTCCTCACCTTGTGCTCCGAGTATATCCACTAAGCCTGCTTTGTTCACTTCACGGTTCACAATTTTTCCCGCAATAGCGATATCGCTTAAAAGCCTTGTCAGCTCACCGGTTGCATAAGGAAAATCTGCCTGACGCTCAATAATAAATTCACCTAATGTTGTTACCTTCATACATGTGGTTGTTGTGCAAATTTATAGCATTTGCCCCTAAATTACTCTGAGGAGATTTCCTAAACGAATTCTTTCAAAGGACCATAGGATACATACTTACTTTAAATATTGCTTTGATTATATGATGCAATTTCAGATAAATAGTTTGCATATGGTATTTTAAAGTGTGATGAACGAAGCCCCTTTCGGGAATTTAGGGTTGCATTATCTTCACACCATGAAAATAAATTTACGCAAAGCCACTCCGGAAGATATGCAACAGGTGCATGCATTGGTATTTGAATTAGCGACATTTGAAAAAGAACCGCATGAAGTAACTACAACTCCTGAAATATATTTAAATGATTGTTTTACGGAAAAAAGAATTGATATTCTTGTTGCTGAAGATATGCATATAACAAATGAAAATAAAATAATTGGCATTGCACTCACCTATTGGGCATACAGCACATGGAAAGGAAAATATTTATGGCTGGATGATTTAATTGTTACTGAAAAATACAGGGGCAAAGGAATTGGAAAATTATTATTTGAAGCAACAATGCAAAAAGCACTGGATGAAAATGCTGCTTTATTTAAATGGCAGGTATTAGATTGGAATGAACCTGCAATTCAATTTTATAATAAATATGATGCGATCTATCAAAAGGATTGGCTTACCTTCAAGATGACCATTGAAATGATGCAGCAATTTGTAGAAAAATAATTTATCCCCGAAGGGAGCCCCGCTACAGCGGGGCATTATTGCGAAAACAGGGAAGGAATACGTTTTAAAATATCTTACAGCAAAGATATATTTCCAGGGAAAGGAATGCAATAGCCTTAATTCATTTTTGCAGGAGTGTTTATCTTAAGATGGGTTGACGAAATTGACGATGTTGGTTGCGAAATTGCCAATCTGAGTCGTGATACAAAGTAAGCTGAAAGCCATACAGATGCCCTATTACCAAAAGTGGATAAGAACCGGCAAACAGGAGCATATTTTTCCAAACCTTAATTACGAATCAGAATTCTAACTTTGTCTAAAATATTTTTACCCAAGCAATGCACGAAGCACTTTTTAAATATATCAAAACACATTCTTTAACTCCACTTACAGAAAGTGAAATGGAAGTGATTAAAAATACTTTCGTTCCGAACAAATTAAGAAAGAGACAATACTTTTTACAGGAAGGTGAAGTTTGCAAATACATGGCTTTTATTGTAAAAGGCGCAATGCGGCAATACAGTGTTGACGACAAAGGTGTTGAACACATTGTTCAGTTGTCAATTGAAAACTGGTGGGTAGGAGACCGTGAAAGTCACACCAACCTAACTCCTTCAATTTATAATATTGATGCCTGGGAAGACACTGATTTTTTGCAGGCAACGAAAGATGGCTTTTTAAACCGGCTAAGTTCAATTCCTGCTATCAATGAACTGTTCAGGAATTTAGATGAAAGGTATGCCATTGCGACCCAGAAAAGATTGAATGCACACATTAGTTTAACGGCAGAAAAACGCTACGCTGAATTAGCAAAATCTTATCCTGAATTTCTGCAGCGCTTTCCGCAACATATAATTGCTTCTTATTTGGGAATCACAAAAGAAACGCTAAGCCGCATTCGCAAGCAGATGGTGAGTAAATAATTTTCCGTTTCCGGATTCTTCTCTTCACTCTTTACCTGTTGACATTTATCAACGGAAGTTTCTATCATTTATCATCGTTGCCAGGGTTGTATCGCTGCATCTTTGCACTCTAATTTAAAAATAAATCAAATGGATAAAAAGACAATAATAGTAATTGGAGCAACCGGCTCACAAGGTAAGGGTGTTGTAAATGCCCTTTTAAATGAAGGCTCTTTTAATGTAAGAGCAATAACCCGTAATCCTGAAAAATATTCAGGCGGGGCACATGAAGCAGTTTATGCAGATTTAAAAGATCTACAATCATTAAAAGATGCCTTTAAAAATGCTTATGGTGTATTTGTGGTAACCAACTTTTGGGAAGGTGCAGATGAAATTGCACAAGGCAAAAATGCCATTGAAGCAGCAAAAGCAACGGGAGTGCAACATTTTATTTGGTCAACACTGCCGGATGTTGAAATGATTAGTGAAGCAGCATTTGAAGTTCCCCATTTTACTTTAAAAGCAAAGGTGGATGAACTGGTGAAAAGTGCAGGTTTTAAATATTCAACATTTGTTCAACCACCATTTTATTATCAAAATCTTGTTGGAATAATGGGACCACAGGCAAAACCAGATGGTACAACTGGCTGGACACTCCCAATTGACCCAACTAAAAAAGTTATTCATATGGCAGATATTAACGACCTTGGAAAGGTGGTTGCAGGAGCATTTTTGCAACCTGAAAAAGTTGGAAATGGCAATTACATTGCATTAGCTACAGAGTTAAATAGCTTTCATGATATTATTAAAGCATTTAAAGATAATGGCAAGGAGTATAGCTTTTCGCAAGTGCCGGTTGAAGTGTTTTCAACTTTTTTTGAAGGGGCAAAAGAGTTAGCTGAAATGTTTGGGTATTTTGAAAAACACACTTACATGGGTCCGGACTCCGAACCACAAATTGAATTGGGAAAAGAAATTGCCACCAACAAATTTGTGAGTCTTGAAGAATGGTTAGGTAAAAACAATTAGTTTAATCAAAATATAAATAGAACGTTAGGTGGTCCCGATAGATATCGGGATGCATCTTCGTCTTTAATTGTTTGCAGACGGTGTTTGCATGGTTCTGCTCCTTCTCGTCCTCGCATGTTGCGGGGATGTTTAATTTGTTGATTTATTTGCAATAAGATCAAACTTAAAATCATAATATTCCGCAGTGCATTGTCTGTCATCACAAGTCATGCATTCAATATATCCCACAAGTGTTATATCTTTTTTAATTTTTACCGTTCGTCTGAGTGTAAATGTTTTGTTGTAAAATTTTACGGTAATATTATCAAAAAGCGGTTCCATAGATTCTATTCCACTTCCCAATTCCTGCATTGCACCAACTAATTCAACACCCGCAGGTAATGTATCAAAATTTTACTGATGTAGGTTTTGGCCGGATGGCTACATCGGGCAAGTCTTTGGAATACACTTTCCAGCCTTCATCAATAGCAGCTTTTAAAATGAGCGTATATTCATTTACACCTGTTGCGGTGTATGAAGCTTCCCACTTAACGGGTTGAAGAATTTGCGCATGCATTTTATTTGCAGTCAGAAATAAAATACATAACACAACAACTAAATATCCTTTCACCATAAATATTAAAATATTATGTACAAATTTTAGTGTTTACATGAGTCAAACAAATTCTCACTATCATTGTAAATTCAAACAAAGACGTTTATAACTCTATATGATGGGAGAAGGTCTATGTAATTTAGTTTCCTGTCTTTAAAAGTTGTATAGATGACATATAAAAATAAAAAGATAAAAGAGCTTATTGAACACAATGATGAACTGGAGAATTATTTCAGGAATACGATAATTCCACAATTATTTGTTGATGGAGAATTGAAATTACAGAAATTTACACCGCCTGCAATGAAACAGTTTAGCCTCTCTGCTTCTGATGTTGGGCGACATATAAACGATATAAAAGATAACTTCCGCTTCCCTTCCATTATAGATAATATAGAGCAGGTTATGAAAGGCAATGAAATTCTTGAAAAAGAAATTCAAACTACTGACCTGCGCTGGTATCAAATGAACATTATCCCTTATGTAAAAATGAACGATAATAAAACGGATGGTGTAATTATAACTTTTGTTGAAATTACCAGGCGTATAAAAGATTTGAAAGAGCAGGAAAGACTAATAGCTGACCATGAAATTTTGTTAGACACTATTTCTCATGACATAAAAAATCCTCTTGCCATTTTGGTAACTGCAATAGAGTTGTTTAAAAATGTTTCGCCAAATGATGAAAAGGAATTCCAGACCCTTTTAAAAATTGTTGATAGTGCTTTGAATAAAATGCATAAGCTCATTAATGAATTAACTGAAGTCAGAATTGAGGAACATAAATACAAAACCCAGGCAGAGCTTTTAAATTTTGAAAATATCCTGGAAGACGTCCGCCTTACGATGAATGATAATATTATTGCCGTAAATGCAATAATATTAAGCGAAATTAATATCTCTGAAATAACCTTTTCCAGAAGAAAATTAAGGAGTATCCTTTATAACCTGATAAGCAATGCAATAAAATTTAAGTCCCCGCAAAGACACCCTAAAATTGTTGTTACTACTAACAGGGATAATGATTATATAATTATATCAGTGAAAGATAATGGTGTGGGTATTGACAAAAGTAAATTTGAAGCTATATTTTCAAAGTATTACAGATTAGAAAATGCCATTGAAGGTTCAGGCATAGGCTTATATTTAGTAAAAGAAATTGTTAACAATGCAGGAGGAAAGGTTTTATTGGAAAGTGAATTAGGCAAAGGGTCGGAATTTACAATTTACTTAAAGGCAGAATAAAATATTTTAAAATTAACAATTGAGCAGCAATTAAAAAATAAAAACAATGGAGCATAAAGCAAGATCAATAAGACCATTTATCGGGGCTAAAGACTTTGAAGTATCAAGAAATTTTTACAGGGATTTGGGTTTCGGGGAAACTATTTTATTTCACAACATGTCAGTTTTTAAAACTCAGGGGTTAGCGTTTTATTTACAGGATGCTTATGTTAAGGATTGGATAGATAATACCATGGTCTTTTTAGAAGTGGAAGATGTCGAAAAATATTGGAACGAACTTTTGGCTTTAAACCTGCCGGCTAAATATGAAAATGTAAAACTGGTTCCAATTAAAAAATATGAGTGGGGCAAAGAATGTTTTGTGCATGACCCATCAGGCATACTCTGGCACATTGGAGAATTTTTTAATTAATCTAACTATACCGATGGCATACGATGAAAAACTTGCTGATAGAATCAGAGAAGCACTTGCACATCTTCCTGAAGTGGAAGAAAAGAAAATGTTTCGGGGTGTAACTTTTATGGTAGATGGAAAAATGTGTGTGAGTGTAAGCGGTGATGAAATGATGTGTCGCTTTGATCCTGCTTTGCAGGAAACAGTAGCTGAGAAAAATGGTTTCCGCACAATGATCATGAAAGGCAGGGAATATAAAGGATATGGTTACATTAGTCAGGCCGCAATTAAATCAAAAAAAGATTTTAATTATTGGATCGCACTTGCACTTGACTATAATAAACGGGCAAAAGCATCTAAGAAAAAAAGTAAGAAGAAAATCTAAACAACCGCCTCCTTATTATATTTACTTCTGTATTCCAATGGTGATATACCGGTAATTCGTCTGAATACTTCACGAAATGCTTTCACATCGGAATAGCCAACATCATACATTACTTCATTAATTGTTTTGCGGCTGGTTTCAAATGCTTTTTTTGCGGCTTCAATTTTTACTCTTTGCGCATATTCAACAGGCGTATTTCCGGTTGCTCTAATAAACCTTCTGTCAAAGTTTCGTCTGCCGACAGAAAATTTAGAAGACAGATCTTCAACAGATATTTTTTCATCTACCCTACTTTCAATATATGCCTGTGCCTGTCGAACCATTTCATCTCCATGCAACTTCTGCCCTTTAAATATTATGAACGCTGACTGACTTTGCCTGTCCATTTCAATTTGAAATACTTTGGAACAAAAAATTGCTGTTTGCCTGTCATAATATTTCTCTATAAGATAGATCACCAGGTTCAGAAAAGAATAAGCACCACCATTCGTATAAATTCCATTTTCATCCGTGATCAATTTATCAGTTTGTAAATGCACATTTGGAAACATGCTTCTGAAATTATCTGCAACCGCCCAGTGAGTAGAGCAGGTTTTTCCATCCAGCAAACCTGATGATGCAAGCATAAATGCACCGGTGCATATACTTGCTATTTCAGTACCGTTTTTATATTGTTTTTCCATCCAATCAATCAGCAATTTGTTTTCTTTCACAGTTTTTTGATAATTATAATTTAATGAAGGAATAATAATAAGATTGGTTTTTGTTATAGCTGAAATATTTACATGTGGTTTCACCGTAAACAAGCCCTCATAGAATTCCACTTTTTTTGAAATGCCTGCCAATTCTATTTTAAACAATTCTTTTCTGTCGCTTTTCTTCCAATATTCATTGGCTCTTGTAAATATTTTATAAGTACCTACTATACTGCTTAAATTGTTTTGTCCGTCAGGTACTAATATGGTAAGATGTTTCATCAGTATTTTTTTTTATTGACAAAGATAGATATATACCATGTCCAAATCAACCCACTACAATGTCCATTTTACACCCTGACAAAGTAATATTCAGGCAATAGTTTTGCAGAAGAAAATTTAAACAATAAAAAATAAAAATCATGCAAGATCAAAATTTCACCACTACCCTGTTGGTAGATCAAACCCCGGAGGAAGTATTTAATGCCATCAATAATGTTCGTGGATGGTGGTCAGAAGAAATTGAAGGCAGCACAAACAAACTTAATGATGAGTTTAAGTATCATTACGAAGATGTACATCGTTGCAAAATAAAATTAATAGAAGTTATCCCAAATGAAAAAATTGTTTGGCTTGTAATGGACAACTATTTTAAATTCACGAAAGATGAAACTGAATGGACAGGCAATAAAATCATTTTTGAGATTAATGAGAAGAACAATAAAACACAACTCCAATTTACTCAGCAAGGTTTAGTTCCTGAATATGAATGTTATGATATCTGTCAAAATGCATGGAGTAATTATATTCACAATAGTTTGCGGAATTTGATAAGCACAGGTAAAGGCCTGCCCAATGGTACAGGCAAACCACAAACAGAAAACGAAAAAAAACTTTCCCGAAAATGAATGATAAAGATTATAATATAAGTATTACAGTTAATGCTACAGCACAGGAAGCATTTGAAAGTATTAACAGCGTTACACAATGGTGGACTGAAAATTTAGATGGCAGTTCACAAAAACTGAATGATGAATTTACAGTTCGTTTTGATGACGTTCATATGTCAAAACAAAAATTAGTGGAAGTTATTCGGGATAAAAAAATAGTATGGCTTGTTACGGACAGCAAACTTAATTTTATTAA
>JACMJP010000037.1 GCA_014380545.1 Chitinophagales bacterium
GGAACCAAATGAGACATGGAAATTAAGTATCCTAAAGCCCATATAGCTCTTCCGTTTGCATCTGCCAGATTTGTATTATGATTTTGTTCAGTAAAATTTCTTTTCTCATCAGCGTAGTTCAGAAAATATCCTTCAGTCTGCAGGCAATGTTTTATAAAATTGAAATAAGTTTGAATTAGGGGTATATCTTCATCATCATTCGTTAATGCATAATGATGACACAGCGCAATTAATGCTCTTGCATTATCATCTAAGGTATAACCTGAATTTATATCCGGTTGATTAATATTTGAAAATTGAATGATACCAAAATCTGTAGTAAGTTTTTTAATGTGATCAGTATTTATAGACGGAATAGTATATTGTAATACAATTTTATTTGCATCAATTTTTTCAAATAATACAGCATGTGCCAATGCGGAATTTTCCCAGGTGGTAGCTGCCATACTCTGTAAGGCTGATGAAATAATATTTTTTCTTAATTGCTCATCATCCAGCAAGTGATCAACTGCTTCTGCTAATTGTTTTGGGTTGTCGAAATCAACAATTATCCCTTTATCATCTCCCAATACTTCACATGCATGCGGAATAGGAGTAGAAATGATAGGACAGCCGCAGCTAATTGCATAAGAAAAAGTTCCACTTACAGCCTGGTGAGGGTCTCTGGAAGTGAATAAATAAATATCAGTCAGTTGTAAATATTCTAACAGATCCTGTAAGGGTAAATAAGTATTAACAAATTTTACATGATCCTGTAATTGCAATGCCACAACTTTTTGCATGAGCATATTGCGATATTTTTCTCCCTCATGTTTTATAACGGAGGGATGTGTTTTACCAATGATCAGAAATAAAATATTAGGATTCTTTTTAATGATGTAAGGAAGTGCCTCTAACGTAGTTTCAATTCCTTTTCCGCCACTGATGAGTCCGAATGTGGAAAGAATTTTTCTTCCTGACAAATTAAATTTTTCTTTTAAAGATTCTTTATTCAAATGTTTTACTAAGTGAGTGCCGTGTGATATAATAGAAATTTTATCTTGCGGGATTTTATAATCATGCATTAATATTTGTGCAGAATTATTTGTCATTACAATAACTGCATTACATGTATCCACAATGTTGCTTATTTTAAATTTTAATGACTCATCAGGCTTCGGTAATACAGTATGAAAAACTACAACAATAGGTTTTGTAAGTTTATTTAAAAATGACTGGAAATAATTTCCATCCCTGTCAAATAAACCAAACTCATGTTGAATTAATACAATGCTGATATTGTCATCATCATTTATATGCTGTGCCAGTTCATAATAATTTTGGGCATTTGCTGTATTGAGTATATATTTTACTTCATCTGTGTATGGATGATTTTCAATTTCTGATTCAAGTGCACAAATTTTTAAAGAAAATGTTTGACCGAATTTATTTTGTAATGCTTTCTTCAGATCATAGGAATATGTGGCTATTCCACACTCCCTGGGAGGATATGAAGTAATAAATAAAATTTCCGGAGGTGCATGGGGTTTAATTGTAGTTCTGTTACCCTTTTTTGAGGTAAGGCCGGGAAATAATTTGCCCTTCATTTCAACAATTCTCTTATCAAAATAGATTCCGTTGGTCATCGCTTCTTTATATTCTGCAACAGTTCTGATAACAATTCAGATAAGCTTACAGATGCACATGCTATCTGTTCATCTGCTGCCCCGTAATAAATATATAAGGTATCATCAAGCAATATTGTGCCAGTAGGAAAACAAACATTATTCACATAACCTTTCAGTTCGTAATTATGTTCTGGTTTAAATAAGGCATAGGGCAGCCGGGCAATTTCTTTTTGCGGATCTTCCAGATCTAATAGTGCAACACATGCAGTATACATAAATCCCTTTGTAGTATCATGTACGCCATGATAGATCAGCAACCAGCCGTGTTCAGTTTCAATCGGGGGGCAGCCTCCGCCTATATAACTTACTTCATGAAGATGTTTTGGAGCAAGCACTATATGTTCATGAAAATGTAATAAATAATTATCCCAGAATTCTTTTGTGAGCTCCTGCATATCATAAATCGAAACAATTTGAATATCCGGTTTTATCCTGTGCAAAAAATATATCTTTCCATTAATTCTTCTGGGGAAAAAAATTACATTCTTATCCCACATCAATACTTTTTTATGATGTTTTTTAAGCCGGTCACTTGCATTGTACCGAATATATTTTTCATTAAGCGGCTGTTTACTTTCTGCAAGCAAACTGAATTCCTCAAAGGAAACCTGCGGAACAATTAATCCCTGTTTATCAAAGTGTTGCAGATCTTTTGATGTTGCCCATGCGCCAAGGGCATTTATTCCGTCATAAGCAGTATAAGTAAGATAAAACAGATCGTCAATTTTTACAATACGGGGATCTTCCAGCCCATGAGATTCATATTCAAATTGTGTAAACAGAAGGGGAATATCATTACGCCCGGTAACTTTTACAGGATCACTTAATTTGCAATAACCAATACTTGAGTAATTTCCTTTTCTTACAGCTCGGTAAAAAAGATGAATTGTGTTTCCTTCCATTATTACAGCTGGATTCAGAACGCCCGTATCTTCAAATACTAAATTGGTCTTCTGTAAAATGATACCTTCTTTCTTGATCTTAATCACAATTCAGTTTTTCATTCCTGGTGAAGAAATTTATTTTAGCTGCAGGCAAAGAATCATACCATTTCAAATTACGGTATTTTCAAAGTTAATACTTATATAAGTATTTTTTTTATTGATCTAATACGCAATATATTATTAAAATACATGCGGCTAAAAAGAACACCGCATACATTTTAACAAAAAGGATTTCCTTATTTAATAATCAGGCATACAAATAGATACATCAATTTCTAAAAAACCTATACTATATGCGTACAATTAAAAAACTTTTCATTATTTTTCTTTTGCTGACTTCATTACAGGGAGTAGCGCAAAATATTTCAATTGGCCCGGCAGTTTCATTTGGCAGCTCATGGGTATCATTTGATCAAACAGACTCTATTAATTCACAATTTCATCCGGCTTTTAGCGGAGGTGTTTTTATTATTTATAGCCCTTCGAGTACATGGGGTTTTGGCGCAGACCTTTTATATTCCAGAGAAGGTGCTACAGTAGAACAAACTATATTGGGTTCTAAATTTATTTCAGAAGTGAATTTTGATTATATAAGAATACCTCTCAAAGCTATTTACTTCTTTAATGAATATGGAGACCCGGTACGGCCTAAAATATTTATAGGCCCCCAGATCGGTTTTTTGCTGGCTGCTAAATTTGAAGATGTGGATGTAATGGATGCTTATAATCCTTTTGATGCAGGTATCGTTGCAGGCGCCGGTGCAAATATGAGGCTTGCAGAAGCAATTTGGCTGAATGTGGATGTGCATTATTATCAGGGGCTTGTTGATATTTCGGATAATACTTTTACAGATGAACGTAATTTAAACAGCAATGCCGCTATTACAGTGGGAGTGGCATTTGGATTAGGAGCGAATACAAATGAATAATATAAGTAAATAGAGAAAAAGCGGAAATAATATATATTATCTCCGCTTTTTTATTTCGTTAGATCTCAACTAATAATTTATTACAGATTATTTGAAATTATTATACAGAGAATTAAAACATTTAATATACCTTTTATTTTCCCTAAATGAATATTTTATTATTAAAAAAGAGATAGTTGTTATTCTATCTCTTTTCTACTGGCAATCAACCGTGGAATTTGAATTAACTACTAACCTTTAAAACTAATACCCCAGCCAATTAAACTTAATCATAAAACCACAGTGTTGTTATTTAATTACACCTCTTCATGCCCATGATCGCCTATATTGGTTTATTATTATTTTTTAAAACATAAAAATATTATACCAAAGAATAACCCCTTTGTTTTATTAATAAAAAAGTAAAAAATAAAATAAAGTGATACCTTTTTCACACATTATGAGAATTTTTTCCGCTGCCTTGTATCCCAAAAAAAAATTATCGGCTTGTTCTTTTTCCTGAAGAGCCTCTGCCGGATGATCCGTTATGCCCTTCCCGCAGTCTGTAATTTTTTATATAAGATGTGAATATATTCTGCACATCTTTTTTATTTTTTTTAAATCTATTTTGTATCTACAGCAACCTTATCAGTTATTTCAATTTCTGTTTTGTTTAAATACACTGCATAACGTTTTGGTACAATGCTGCTGTTCTGTCTTTTTACATATACCTGCGTAAATTCTGCGCCGAAATAAAGAATTAAAGAAGTATAATAAACCCATGCAAGAATAAGGATAACGGTTCCTGCGGCGCCATAAGTAGTATCAAGAGAAGAATTTTTTAAGTATAATCCGATTAAGAGTTTTCCTACAGTAAATAATACACCCGTAAATAACGCACCCCTCCAGGCATATTTCCACTCTACTTTCGCATCTGGCAATATTTTAAAAATCAAGGCAAATAAGCCGGTAATAACTAATAATGTAATGAGAAAAGTAATTAAAGCAAATAGCTGGTCAGCCATAGGTAATATATTCTGTAAATTATCATTGAATACAGAAACCAGAGTATTGATTATTAATGTCACCAATAATAAAAACCCGAGAGTGATGATCATGGAAAATGAAATGAACCTGTTAACGATATACCACACAAATCTTCTTTTTGGTTTTGCTTTAACTGACCAGATGTAATTAATGGAAGACTGTATTTCTGTGAATACACCTGTTGCACCTAAAAACAATGTAACGATAGCAATAATAGAGGAAAGCATAGAATCATCCTTCTCATGGACACTTGATATCATACTTTCTACTTCACCTGCACCTTTATTTCCAAGAAAACTTCCAATAGTTGAATATATTTCATTTTCCACTGTTTCCCTGCTCAAAATACTGCTGAAAATAGTTGTGATCAGTAAAATAAGTGGGGGTAAAGAAAAGACTGTATAATAGGCAAGAGAAGCGCTTAATTTAGTAGCCCTATCTTCTCTGAATTCTTTTAATGTTATTCTTAACATTATAAAGAAATCTATTATGCGAGCTTTAAAATTCCAGTCTTCATTTTTTGCTTTCTTTTTCATCTTTTTTATCCTTTTTTCCCTCCTCTTTATCTTTTTTCCCGTCAAAAATTCTGTCAAATAATTTCCGGTCATCCTTAATGTCCTCATCAACTGTAGAAATATCTACTTCATAGTCTAATGATTCTGCAAGCGCCCTTATAAATGCATTTCTCAATAATTCTGCAACTGCAGTTAATACTTCTGTATTTGGACTTTCAAAACTCCCCTCTATCGGAACTTTTGTTGCAATCTGGTCTTCTTTTTTATTTTCAAGAAGTTGCCCCGCACCTCCTACTAATCCTTCCCATACTTTTCTTAAGAAGGGGTCGTTTTTATCTTCTTTTCCCAAAACATCAAGGTCTTTAATTACAGGCTTTACATAGCCGGCAAAGTTTCCTTCTTTTGCTGCAAACTCTGTATATAAACTCATTGTTCCTTTATTTACATCTACGTTTGCGTACGCCTGGAAAAATTCATTCAGTAAAACAAGATTTGTATTTTCAAGATTTAAATTCATATCAAATAATGGCTGAGCGGATAACGCATCTAAATTCATATTCATTTTAAGATTACCTTCATAAAGATTTGCAGTAGCTATAACTTTCGCTGGTAATAGTGTAGTTGAATCATAAGAATTTTTAAGATTGGTTGCCAACACATAAGTATTTGTGAGTGCAACATCTACTAAAGGTGATGAAGTATTATCTATATAATGTATGTTGCCGTTCTTAATCTCAAACCTGTTTATTTTCAGTGGCATAAAATCTTTTAAAAGATCTCTGAAGTCGGAACTATCCTCAGCTATTTGTTTGGGTTCGGTTTTATCTTTTGTAATTTTAAGTGAGGGTGTCTCAAATAAAAGCTCACCAACTATTTCTCCTTTAAATAAAGCTTTCCATTCAACTGAGAGATCAATCAATTTTGCATCGAAAAAATCAGTCTGCTCTCCTGTTAATGTATCCTTTTTATTCAAATAGATATCATTAATTTGATACGCACCTCTTATTAAAGCAAGATCAATATCATCAATATGCCCGTAATATCCTTTCATGTTTGCAAGGCTTTTATTTGCATAATGTAAAAGAATATAGGGAAGAATGATGCGTATAACTATTAATACACAAACTATAATAAGGAAGATTCTCAACTTTCTTCTTTTCCTCTTTTTTTTATGTGGAAGTGTATTATCCTTTTTATCTGATATTATTTTATCTTTTTTCATTATCGATTGTTTCATTTTCCTTTTCTTTTTTGTGAAATAGCAGAGGTTTTACTTTCAGCCCACTGCCATCATCTTCGGCATGAAAGAAAATACTAAGCCCTTTTTTATCGTAGCTTTCATTAATTGCATCGGTTAAATATCCAAGGTTGGATAGTGCAATATCTCCGGAAGCAAACATTGTATCCGTTGCAGTAAATGTTGTATCATTTCCGAAGATTGTTTTTAGCGGCACTTCCAAAGTGAGATCTGTGTTATTCTGCCAACTATAAATACCATCTATGAATAAAGTAAATACATCA
>JACMJP010000268.1 GCA_014380545.1 Chitinophagales bacterium
AAACTTCCTTACCAATTACTCAGGGTAATTTAATGCAGTTTGTTCCTTATGATGGGGTTTATGTTTATTTCAGGTACACAGATACACAATGTGTAATGATTGTAATGAATACCAATAATAAAGAAATACAATTGGACACAAAAAACTATACCGAAAGAATGAGCGAGTTTTCAAAAGCAAAAAATATACTTACAAACGAACAATTTAATTCCCTCACAACAATAAAAATTTCAGCTATGAGTGCCGAAGTGTTTGAATTGAAAAAGTAAGTTACAGAATTTATAATATGTTTGAATCTATTGGAAATTCAAAACTAAACACACTGCCTTTTCCTTCTTCGCTTTCTACAAAGATATTTCCTCCCTGTGCTAAAATAAATTCTTTTGAAATAGCCAGCCCAAGTCCTGAACCTTCTGTTGTATCACTTGAATTATTTACACGAAAAAATCTTTCAAATATTCTCTTCTTATCATTAATGTTAATTCCTTTTCCAAAATCCTGCACCGCAAACCTGATTTTATTATCTATTTTTTCAGCGCTGACAATTACCTTACTATTTTCTTTACTAAATTTTGCCGCATTGGAAATTAAATTAATCAATACCCATGCTGTTTTATCAGAATCAACTACAATATCTGGCAGGGCATGAGCGATTTTTGTTTCAATCGTAATATGTTTTTGATCAGCTGCGGGCTTTGTTGAGTTTACAGCATAATCAATAATAGATGCAGGAACTGTCTTTTGTTTATTTAATTTAATGTTGCCTGATTCTATTTGGGTGATATCTAATAATTCGCCGGTGATATTTGACAGACGCTGTGCCTGGTCAGTTATAGATTGTATAATCTGCTTTTGTTCGGCGTTTAATTTTCCTATGCGATCATCATTCATTAATTGTGTTGCCATTTTAATGGCTGACAGAGGTGTCTTTAACTCATGAGATACTGTGGCAAGAAAGTTTGTTTTTGCAAGTTCTGTTTCCTTGAAGGGAGTGATGTTTTTTAAGCTTATTACATGACCAATTAATTGCGTTTTGTTTTCTTTATCCGGTGGTGATGTTACTTTAAAAATGTCCTTACTGAAAAAACTTTCCTTATTGCCGGCATATATTTTTAAAATCGATGTGTCGTTACTATCCGGCTGTTGCATAATACCTTTAATTAAATTGCGCATCAGGTCATTTGTGGCGGCTACGTCAGGTGCATATCTATTAAGCATATTTTTTTCATCAATACCAATTACTTTGATTGCTTCTTTGTTTGCGAAAATGATCTTTTTATTTTCATCCAGCCCAATAACCGGGTCGCTCATATTATTTATAATTGCATCAATTCTCTTCTTCTCGGTTAGTAATTTTGCGACATTGCTGCTATCATATTCTTCGAGTTTTTCTGCCATTCTGTTAAATGCATGTGCAAGGTCACCAAATTCATCTTTCGAATTAAAGTGCAGCCGCCTGTCATATTTTTTATTGGCAATCTCTTTAATACTTTCTGTAAGGTGGCGAATAGGATTGGCAATATAACCTGGGAAATTTATGATAAAAGTAAATACAACGAGGAAACAAATTGCTCCGATTATAGATAAATATAAAATAGCTTTAGATGCGGTACTTTCTGCTGCAATACTTTTTCTTTCAATTGCCAGCATATTTATTTCCTGAATGTCAAGCAAGTCACTACGAATCAAAACTCTTAACTCTTCTGATCCATTTTGCTTAAACATTGTAAAATGTTTTGTTAACTCCGATGTTGCTTCCTTTTCACCTATTTCCGTGATGTTTTGCTGCTGCAGTGTTAAATTATGTTCAAAGTTGTTTAATGCTGAAGCATCTTTGCTTGTTTCGTCCAAAACCTTCAGCATATTCTTGCAATATTCAAGCGATTCGTAATTATCAACCAAAATAACAGAAGCATCATTTGATAATTTATTCAAATAATAAATACTAAATCCGCCCAGCAAAATAATTACTGCAAAAAGAAATGCAAGACCTAAGCTGAGTTTTGATTTAATTTTCATACTGTCATGATAAAATGATAATATCGGTTTCGCTTTCTGACAATTTATTCAGTAGTTGGTTAAATATGTTCGTAGCCAGAATAATTTTAAATAAATTGAGATGTGGTTTACCGATGCAAACTGTTGTGATATTCTTTTCTTCCACTTGTGCAATAATTGCTTTTGCAATATTGTTATTTTTTATTTGTATCACCTCTGCGCCTAAATTTGTTGCCAGTTTGAAATTATTAATTAAATGCCGTTGCTTAACCAGAGGAATTTTATCTGTCGCTTCTGAATCTACCTGCACATATAGCACATACCATTTGCTATTATAATAACTTGCAAGCCTTGCGGTTTTGCGTATTATCATTTTTGCATTTTCGTGGCTGGAACTTATACATGCTAAAAATTTTTCAATACGGTGCTGAATATTTTTCGGTACTTCTGTTTCCACTTTTTTCTCTACCTGGCTTGCCACTTCCTTTAAAGCAAGCTCCCGCAATTGTAAAATATTTTCTGATTTAAAAAAATTGCTGAGCGCAGATTGTATCTTATCTGCATGATAAATTTTTCCTTCTTTTAATCTGTCAATTAATTCGCCTGCCGTTAAATCAATATTTACAACATCATCTGCCAGAAAAAGCACCTTATCAGGTATCCGTTCTTTTACATCAATGCCGGTTATAGTTTTTATTTCTTCATTTAAACTTTCTATATGCTGGATATTTACTGCACTGATCACATTAATTCCCGCCTCCAGAATTTCCACTACATCCTGCCAGCGTTTTTCATTTTTACTGCCGTCCGCATTTGTATGTGCAAGCTCGTCAACAATTACTACTTCAGGATGTGCATTGATAATTGCCTGCACATCCATTTCTTCAAGTTCCTTCCCTTTGTAGAAAATTTTTTTTCGTTCAATTACAGGTAACCCAATTACTAATTCATCTGTTTCTTTTCTTTTATGCGTTTCTACATAACCGATTTTTATGTCAATTCCATTTTTTAATAATGTATGTGCTTCCTGCAGCATGCGGTAAGTTTTCCCCACACCCGCACTCATTCCGATATAAATTTTAAATTTACCTCTCCTTGATTTTTTAATTAAATCAAGGAAATGTTGTACATTATTTTCTTTTTCATCAGCCATTAAAATGAAATTGCAAAAGAAGTTGTTGCAAAGGGCAAAATTTTTACAATTTCTTCATTATTAACAAAGATACTGTCGCTTGCAGATATTATGCGCCCTTCAATTCTCCAAACTGAATTTTCTGTTATTTTGCAATCATAATTCAAAGAAAATCCTGAAGCTTTAAATCCATCAGGAAAACCAGTTGCTATTATCACTTCATTTTCATCAGCATAATATTCGCCACGGGCAGCAATAGCATGTTTATTATTTATAGCATATTTCAAAATAATAACAGGGCTGTACCAATTATTATATTCTGATGTATCCATTGCTGTTTGTTCAAATCCAAAATCGAAACCGGCTGTTGCAGAAAATTTATCAGATAGATTAAATATTCCATAAAAATTATGGAAATAACGCATTTTTCTGTCGGTATCAGGTTTATCAGTTCCGATAAATGTGCTGCTGTTTAAAGTTATATTGTCAGTTGGTTTATAAGTAATTTGCGTACCGCCGGAAATTAAAGAGTTTCCTTCCACTCTTTGTATTCGTTGCCATCCATTAAGCAAGAGACCTGCAAGAAACCATTTATTATTATCTGATGTGTAAGATAATCTTACTCCACTTTCATAATATGGTGAGTTTTCTGCAAGGATGCTTCTTGTAAGTGTTGCACAATCTTTTGAAATTGCACTTTCAAATCCAATATGCGACGGTAAAATACCTGCATCAATCCAAACATTATTTTCTTTGGAAATTTTAAATCCTGCATTTGCTTCATAAATATTTTTTAAAACGCCAGGCTCCGCTGCAAGGTTTGCATTTGCATAAGTGCCTGCCATGAGCGAAAGATTTGCCCGTACCCTATCTGTTGCGTAAGCAGCTTTAATAAATCCTAAATTCAAATTAAATTCGTTATGCCTGTTATGTGAATAAATAAAACCTGGTTGGGTATTATTATCCGGCATGTTAAAATTTAACAGGTAATAGATTTCAGCGTATCCTGAAACCTGCAATTTTGCGCTTGAATCGTTTTGGGCAAATATTATATTGTTTATCGTAACAATAAATAATATTATTATAATCTTTTTCATACTTTTAGTTTATTTTATCTAATTGAATATTAAGTTTTAAAACATTTATTTTTTCTGTTCCAACTAAACCGAGAAATGGTTTTTCTGTATTTTCGTTAATTAATTGATAAATTTTTTCCTCAGAAATATTTCTTGCGGCGGCTATTCTTTTTGCCTGCACCTGGGCAGCTTCTATTGAAATATCCGGATCGAGTCCACTACCTGATGCAGTTACAATATCAGATGGTATTTCACTTTTATTTATATTGGGGTTATAAACAAGAAATGTATCAATTCTGTCCTGTACTGTTTGCAAATAATCCGGATTAGATGGTCCTTTATTGCTACCTGCCGAGCCGGCTGCGTTATACCCAACTGCTGAAGGTCTGCTCCAAAAATATTTATCATCAGTAAAATTCTGGGCAATATTTTCATAATATGTTTTGCCATCTGCTTCCACAATAAACCCTTTTCCTTTATTGGGAGATAATTGTGCGATGCCGAGCATTATCAGACTGTAAATACCTGAAAGCAAAATAAGAGATACAACAGTTAATTTGAGTGCCGGAAAAATATTTTCTTTCATAAATTATAGTTTTAAATAAATAAGGTTACTAGAAGATCAATTAATTTAATTCCGATAAATGGAATTAATATTCCGCCTAAGCCATAGATCAATAAATTTCTTTTTAGCAATGCGCTTGCACCTATGGGTTTATAAGCAACGCCTTTTAATGCAAGTGGAATTAATAAAGGAATTATGATCGCATTAAAAATAACAGCTGATAATATTGCACTTTCAGGTGAATATAATTGCATGATATTTAATGCCTGCAGTGCCGGAATACTTATAATAAATAATGCAGGAACAATAGCGAAATATT
>JACMJP010000269.1 GCA_014380545.1 Chitinophagales bacterium
TGGGCTGACAGCGAAGAAAACAAGGGCACTACCTTCTATATAAAATTGCCAAATAAATAATCTCCATTCTTATAACTTCATTTTTTATTTTTGCACTTTGTTCTTAATCTAAATGCGGAAGTGATGGAATTGGTATACATGTACGTCTCAGAAGCGTATGGCGCAAGCCTTGAGGGTTCGAGTCCCTCCTTCCGCACTTTCCGTTTTTCATACATTGCATTTTCATTTATTTATTCTGAAATTTGTATTCTGTAAATACCAAACCATTATGCGCTTCAAAATATTTTTCGCACTTATATGTGCATTATTTATTTCCGGATTAACATCTGCACAATTTATTAATTTTTATAAACCAGCTGATTATCAGATTGCAGAAGCACCTTTATGGGCGAAAAAAATGTATAGTGATAATCCGGATGTTTTTGAAGTAGATAAATTATATAGGGAATATTATGATGAACATGTTTTCGAAAAAAATTATCACACACAATATTATAAGCGCTGGAGAAGATTTGTTGCTGAGTATATAAATGAAAACGGATTTGTTGTTTTGCAAACAGTAAACGAACTGAATGCAAAAAATGAAATACTTAAAAATAAATTCCAATTAAATGAAGGCTCAAGATCATCAGGTAATTGGGAGAATATCGGACCTTACCAGGTATTTAATTCTGACGCAGGATTATCCAATGACCAGACTAATACTTACTCCATTGATCAATCATTAAGTGATCCTGGTATTTTATATTGCGGAACAGAACCCGGCGAAATTTATAAATCAATAAATGGCGGAGCAAGCTGGGAAAGTGTCACCAACCCATACTATTTTGCAGGGGTAGAAGCAATTGAAATTGATCCTCTTGATCCGGATATTGTGTATGCCGCAAATGGATGGAATGTTTACAAAACAACTGATGGCGGAACAACATGGAACACCGTTTTATCAATTACATCATTATGGCCGCATGAAATCCTTGTAAATCCATCAAACGCAAATATTGTTTTAGTAGCAAGTGATGCCGGATTATATCGCAGTGATGATGCAGGCGCTACATGGGAAACTCTTTACACAAATAAATGCTGGGATATTAAATTAAAAGCTGATGATAATAATGTCGTTTACTTATTAAAAAATAATCCTTCAGATAAAAGATCAGAATTTTTTATTTCTGATGACATGGGTGAAACATTTATTATAAAAGATAATGGATGGTATAGCAGCACGGATGCAGATCGTTATGATGGCGGTGCAAGATTAGCTGTGACACCTGCAGATGCAAACAGGATTTATGTTTATTTAATCGGTGATTCTAAAGAAGATGATTACGGTTATATAGGAATCTACAGAAGTGATGATGGGGGTGAAACATGGTATTTACCAAACGGACCGGATGGATCACCATATGACGATAATCATCAAAATTTAGCAATCGGATGGGTAGGCTGGAATTATCACCAGGGATTTTATAATTGTGCATTAATGGCAAGTAATGATGATGCAGATAAAATATTAATTGGCGGATTAAATTTATGGAAGAGTGATGATGGAGGTTATACATTTACTCCGCTCGGCGGATATATTTCTTCTACATTAGATATGCATCCTGACATGCAGGATTTTCGTGCAACAGAAACAGGTTATTGGATAACGAGTGATGGTGGAGTGAATTTTTCAACTGATTTTTTTATGAGTGATAATCAAAGAAAAAGCGCAGGAATTCATGGAGCGGATTATTGGGGATTCGGACAAGGATGGAATGAAGACGTAACAGTGGGCGGATTATATCATAACGGAAATATTGTTCATTATGAAAGTTACGGTGAGGGTAATTATTTACAACTTGGTGGTGCAGAACCTCCAAGCGGTTATATAAATCCGGGCAATAACAAAAAGGTTTATACTTCTGACCTCGGCAGTGCAATTATTCCAAATGAAATTGGGGAACAAATTATTTATGGCGGAGTAGGATTATTTCCAAATGAAAGTTACTGGAGTGCCTATTCAAGTGAAATGGAATTCCATCCTGCAAATTATAATATCGTGCATCTCGGTAATGAAAATAAATTATGGAAAAGTACAGATGGTGCAACATCCTTTAATGTTGTATATGAATTCGGAATAAATCCGAATGCAGAAATTGGATATTTTGAAATTGCGAGAAGTAATTATGATGTAATATATCTTGCACAAAGACCTGCATCCGGTTCAATTGGAAAATTATGGAAAACAACTGATGGCGGAGCAACATTTTCCGAATTAACAATTCCATCGGCCACAGGTTACAGAGACAGAATTTTATTAGCACTCAATCCCGAAAATGAAAATGATATTTATTTAGCGTATCCCGGTGCAAGTGATGGAAATAAAATATTTCACAGCGATGATGGTGGTATGAGTTGGGATAATATTTCTTCATCCATTTTAAACGGCGAAGAAGTAA
>JACMJP010000270.1 GCA_014380545.1 Chitinophagales bacterium
AAATAATTTATATTGTGCAATTAGCTTCACCTGAAATGAATCATAAAATTAATCTTGGTGAAAATATTACGAATGGAATTTATGTAGTTGAAATTTTTACCGGACAAAAAATATTTTCGGAGCAATTTGTTATTTCAAAATAAAAAATGAAACCATGAAAAATTTAATTACGATCTTTCATTTGCAATAAAAGGCATATCTTTAAAATATGCACTTTGATTCTTATGCTATAAGGCCTGTCAGCACAAATGATGTTGAAGATTTTTTTAATTTAATTGAAAACAACAGGAAGAGGCTGGAAAGTTTTTTTGCAGGAACTGTTGCCCAAAATAAAGACCTTCAAGCAACCCGTATATTCATATCCTCTGTAATAGAAAAAGCAAAAGAAAGAACCTATTTTTCTTTTGTTATAATAGAAACTTTTAATCACCGGCTTATCGGGTATATAGATATGAAAAATATTGACTGGAACATCCCGAAGGCGGAGCTTGGTTGTTTCATTGACAAACAATATGAAAGAAAAGGCATTGCAACAAAAGCACTGGCAAAAGTTATTGAATATTGTTTTGAAGATATGAAATTCAATAAATTATTTTTGAGGACACATGAAAGCAATACCGGCAGTAAACGAATAGCTGAAAAAAATAAATTTAAGCTGGAAGGCGTCTTGCGCAATGACTATAAAACTACAGATGGCACTTTGTTAGACCTGCTGTATTACGGATTATTAAATACCGGTGTGGAATAACCTAATTAAACCTTAACATCCGCCACATTATCAAAAACTCCGAATACTTTCAGCAGCCAGATAACTACAAGAATTACGGCTACAATATTTAGTATACTTTTAATCTTCCTATCCATAGGAACATAGGTGTTCACTAACCAAAGTAATACACCCACAACAATCAAAACAATAAAAATGGTAAGTACAGGCATAAGAAATATTTTAATGATGAAATGTCAATAATCATACTTAATGAAATTATGTAATGTAAGTATTTTGAAACAGTAGTAATATATTGGCAGGGGTTAATTCGTATGCTGGCCGCATCTGAGTATTTAATTTAATTAAGTGCAGGGATGCCCCTTTATGAGGGGAATAATTCTCAATTAACCGGGATTGGCTTCATCTTTCGTCGCTCTCACCAGCCCTATTCCTGCTATAAAAAATATAAAGCCGAGCACACCATAAATAGTTAGGGCTTTAACATCATAAGTTCCGCCTGAGCCATTAACAAAGATAATTGCTGCGTAAATGAGCCCTATAATTCCAAGTACTGTAAGTATGGCTCCGAATATTCTTTTTAGGTTCATGCTGTATATTTTTATTTTAATATTAGTAAGAATGGTCAAGCATCATTCCATATATATTTCATGAAATGCATTCTTCAGTTAATAAACCTCAGATCAATTATTAATAATTGATCTGAGTTTATTTTTTCTTCCGCCATGCATAAATTCCAATGGGAATAACAGCGATTGCAAGTATTAACCACCAGAGCATATTGAGTTATTTATTGATTAAGTTATTAATTAAGAAAACGTTTTTTATATCCTGATCCCTTTAATGTATTATGGTTTTGTAACCGTATTCATTTCAAGAGTTACCGCTGTTTGTGCAAACATCCTACCCTTTAATGTTGCGCCTGTTTTCATATGAATTGCAGTCTTTCCTAATAAGATGCCTTCAAAATGACTGGTGGTTCCTAAACTAACAGCACCGGCTACCTGCCAGTAAATATTTTTTGGCCTTGCACCTCCGCTCAATGTCATTTGCACAGCAGAACTCAATTTAAGAGTACCGTCAATTTGGAATATCCATATATCATGCGGGCCACCCGAAAGCATGATATCTGTAGGAATAATAAGTCCGCTTGTCCATTTATACAAGCCAGGTGTAAGCGTCATGCCTCCAATATTTCCGGCACCCAAATTAAAAAAATCAGGATCAGGTCGGCCGGCTGCATCTGTATAAGCAGTTTGCATATCACTTACAGCTGTGGTTAGTCCACTGGCATTAATCAAAGCACATGGAAGAGGGCCGGCAGCATCAACAGAATATATTGCACCCGTTACTTCTGTACAGGTAAGATGAATGGCTGCGCCCGTTATTGGACTGGTTCCAACATTCCCGGTAATCACTGATGGATAAGCGTCCGTAATACCCGATTTTGAAAGAATAACGAATTTGCCTGCAGCACCAAGATCTACTGCAGGTCCACCAAGTGCAAAGGCTTCAGTTAGATCAGGAGACACATCGGGAGCCTCATCTTTTTTACAACTTACCATTAATATAACACACAGCATTGCTGTGATTGTAAACATTTTTTTAAATTTCATTTTTTATTTTTAGAAGGTGAGGAAAATTTTTAAAGAACAAAGGTGCACCCTATAATACCAAAAGCGTTATATAATTAAAATTAAGAATTACATCATTCACACATTCTTTATTTATGATGCGCCCCCGTTTGTATCTTTTCATACACCTTGGCGCTCTTTCAATTACTTTTGTGAAGTTTTTATAGAAGGTGGTGTTACGCATAGTGTATTTATTTATAGGGATAACAAAATTTTGGCGAAAGTCTTTCAGTTCATTAATTATATAATTCTTATTTATCGCTCTTTATCCTTTTCTGAGTTTTTGTTTTTTTGAAGGATACCACCTCTGTTCGAATAAAATTATTTATGAAAGTTGAAAAATTGGATATAGTTCGCTTTGCACCGAAAGGGGAAGACAGTTTTTATGATGAAGTAGTAGCGAAGGTAAATACTTACTTTGAGACCAATAATATTTCTCCTTATGCCAACAGGAAAATGTGGGTTAAAACAATAGTAATGCTTCTCTTATACTTTGTGCCTTATACTTTAATGGTAACCGGCATGGCCGGAGGAAGCCTGTTCTTATTTTTCACACTTTGGTTCCTCATGGGCTGGGGAATGAGCGGAATAGGAACATCTGTAATGCATGATGCAAATCATGGAACATATTCCTCGAATAAAAGAGTGAACAATTTTATAAGTTATATTCTTGAAGTTGTAGGCGGTTACAGGGTTACCTGGAGAATTCAGCATAATGTACTGCATCACACATATACAAATGTTGCAGGCCTGGATGAGGATATGGATAGTATTATATTACTTCGCTTCTCTCCCCGTCAGCCACGGTATTGGTTCCACCGGTATCAATATATTTATGCATGGTTTTTTTATATGATAATGACCTTGTTCTGGATGACTGCAAAAGATTATCTGCAGGTGATTCGATACAAACAGCATGATCTGCTTATTAAACAACATGTTTCTTTGAAACAGGCGCTGTTCCGTATCACTTTATATAAACTGTTTTATTACTCCTACATATTGGTATTGCCTATCCTGTTTTCCGGCATGCCCTGGTATTGTGTTGTAATGGGCTTTTTATTAATGCATTTTACTGCGGGCCTGTTCCTTTCGTGTATTTTTCAACCTTCTCATATTATGGAAACATCTGCATTTGCATCGCCTATGCTTACGAATGGTAAGAGTCATATGGAAGACACATGGGCAGTGCATGAGGTAGTGAATACTGCGAATTTCGCTCCTGATAGCCGTTTATTATCCTGGTTTGTGGGTGGACTTAATTATCAGATAGAACATCACTTATTTCCGGGTGTTTGTCATGTACATTACAAGGATATTGCGCCTATAGTAAAATCTGCTACTGCAGATTTTGGACTGCCTTATCATGTTCAGCCCACTTTTTTTAAAGCACTTTCAGAACATGGTCAAATGCTGAAAAAACTGGGCAGGGAGTGATTTTTTCACACTACACAAACATATATTCTTTAAATAGGATATTTACGTATATCTCGCTATCGCCATAGCTATTACAGTAATTACAAGCAAGCCAGCAATCCTATTTGTTGCAGAAATTAATTTATTTCTCGCATCCTGCACCTGTTGCGCTTGTTCAGGAGTTGGTACACCACCAGAAGCTGCGATTGCTTTTGACAATGCTGCCATTCGCATACCGGCAGGACGATTCATAGTAACGCCGATTATATAGGCAATTAATCCTGTAGTGCCCCCAATGCTTAATGTCATACCATAATGGGAAGAGAACCATGCAGACTGAAATCCTCCGGATAATTCCCAAAACAATAATATTCCGGATAAAATATTCAGCGTTCCGGCTCCGAGCATAGCGGCTGGAAGATTATTCGTCATTGTCAGTTGCTGCATAAATCTCCCTCCTTCAGGTCCTAATGCTTTTGCCGCTGGTATAACAAATCTTGCAAGATAAATTGTAGAGCCCGCCCAGAATACACCTGTTACAATGTGAAACAGGCGAAGAATGATTAAATAAGTTTGATCCATAAATTTCAGGTTTTACTTCAAAACTAAAAAAAATTATATAACACTGCATTTCCTGATGTAATACTTTGCAGGAAAAAATAACCGGGGTTCTTAGATCAAAAAAATTATTACTTCATTAAAATAATTAAAATAATAATTACAATCCAAATAAAAATCCATGCATAAATTTCGGGCTAATGACCTCCCACTATGCATAAAGCCTGGCATGACCTGAAAAATGATTATATTTACTTTTTTGTTGCAGTCTGCTATCTGATTTTATAATTTCTTTTTGCTATTCTACAACAGGCACTATTCCTTAAAATAAAAAAATGTTGATCTTAAAAGAACACTTACTATATCAATACAACTGGGTAAATGAAGTTAACCATGAATTATTCACAGGCGACGCAACCCGTCGCTCTTTCGACAAGCTAAATGGTGATCAGGTATTATTTATTATTAACTTATATGGCTCTTTAGCTCAAACATTTTCTGTAGCAGATGGACAAAGAATAGAAGAAGTTATAAAAAACTGGCTTCCGACTGATATTAAAAGTGAAGTCTCTGTTTTAAAATGGCTTCCCCAGACTTTTTTAATTTAAACGGCCTTCATACACTTTCATTATTCTGATAAATGTAATTATTTTCATTCTGCCTGTTTTTTATTACACGGGCGCTGCAATATACAAGAATTGAGGACCCCAGCATATTTCCCAGAAATACCACCAGGCACAAATAAGACCATCCATCAATACCAGACAGAGACTTAGAAGATTCCAGAGCTAAAAACTCTAAACTCAAATACAAACAAATCTCTAACCCACCAAACAATACCATAACGAGATTTCGCTACAAATGAGCAAATTCATCCCCA
>JACMJP010000271.1 GCA_014380545.1 Chitinophagales bacterium
AGCTTACGTTTGCGGGAGATGTCACCGCCATAACATTTTGCAGTTACATCTTTGCGCATCGCACTAATTGTTTCCCTTGCAATTATTTTTGCGCCAATTGCTGCTTGTATGGCAATTACAAATTGTTGTTTTGGCAACAGCTCTTTCAATTTACCACATAATTTACTCCCAAACTGATATGCCTTATCCCGGTGAATTAATGCAGTAAATGCATCTACATTTTCTCCGTTAAGTTTTATATCCAATTTAATTAAATCGCTTTCACGGTAATCAATTACTTCATAATCAAAACTTGCATAACCTCTTGAAATGGATTTTAATTTATCATAAAAATCAAATACAATTTCGGCAAGCGGCATTTCCCATGTTAATTCAACTCTTGTTGTTGTGAGATAATGTTGATTCTTTAAAATACCTCTTTTATCCATACACAGTTTCATGATTACACCAATGTAATCCGGTTGCGTAATTATTTGCGATCTTATATAAGGCTCTTCAACAAAATCCAAATAGGTTGCTTCAGGTAAGTCAACAGGATTATGTACATCAATTACATCCCCTTTAGTTGTATGCGCAATATAACTTACGTTTGGTACAGTGATAATTACATTCTGATCATATTCTCTTTCTAAACGTTCCTGTATAATTTCCAAATGTAATAATCCAAGAAATCCGCATCTGAAACCAAAACCTAAAGCAACAGAACTTTCAGGTTCATAAATTAAACTTGCATCATTCAGTTGTAGTTTTTCCAGTGAATCTCTCAGGCCTTCATACTCATCATTATCAATTGGATAAATGCCAGCAAATACCATTGGTTTTACATCCTGAAAACCTTTAATTGCCTCAGCAATAGGCCTATCTCTGTGCGTAATTGTATCCCCGACTTTAATTTCTTTTGCATTCTTTATTCCGGTAATAATATATCCAACATCACCAGCTCTTACCTCATCCCTTGGTTCATATTGCAGGCGTAAAATACCAACTTCATCTGCTTCGTATTCGTTTTCTGTTGCGAAGAATTTTACTTTATCACCTTTTTTAATTGTGCCCTGAAAAATTCTATAATATGCAACTACTCCCCTGTAAGAATTAAATACGGAATCAAAAATTAATGCCTGCAGCGGTGCATTAATATCCCCACTCGGTGCGGGTATTCTATTTATTATTGCATCAAATATTTTATCAACTCCAACTCCTGTTTTTCCACTTGCTTCAATTATATCTTCTAATTTACAACCAATTAAATCAACTATCTGGTCTTTCACTTCTTCCACCATTGCACCATCCATGTCAATTTTATTTACGATGGGAATAATTTCAAGATTATGTTCAATGGCAAGATATAAGTTTGAAATTGTTTGCGCCTGTATCCCCTGCGTAGCATCCACTAATAATAAAGCACCTTCACATGCAGCTATACTTCTTGAAACTTCATAACTAAAATCAACATGCCCGGGTGTATCAATTAAATTTAAAACATAATTCTGTTTATCATGCACATAGTCCATTTGTATCGCATGACTTTTAATTGTAATTCCCCTCTCTCTTTCAATATCCATATCATCCAGCACCTGCGCCTTTGCGTCCCGTTCGCTCACCGTTTTGGTTACTTCCAATAAACGGTCGGCCAAAGTGCTTTTTCCGTGATCAATATGTGCAATGATGCAAAAATTCCTGATGTTCTTCATTCCTTATTCTCAAAAAATAAGCTGCAAAAATAAAGGAAACGAAGGGATTATTTTTTAATCCGCATTAAATTAAACCATCGGGCTACAGGGTTTTACAGATATCCTTCTGAAACTAATCTATTATTACATGAAAACTATTTCACTTTAATAAATTCCTGCACCTCAGAAAAATCTGCACCTTTAATTTTTACAAAATAATTACCTGCAGGAAGGGTTTCGGTGTTGAATAAAACATTTTCTATGCCTGTAGCTGACTCAATTTGTTTCTCCATCATTTTAACTCCGGATGCGTTATAAATTTCTATAAATAAATTCCCGGGTATAGCCTGTACATAAATATTTAATTCATTCTTAACCGGGTTGGGTGAAATCTTTGAATATATGTGGCTGCCTGCATCAAGTGTTATTGCTATTTGCTTGGAAACTGTACATGCTCCAATTGATGCTGTACATGTAACTGTATAATTTCCATACGCAACATATGTATGTAATGGTGGAGTTAAGCCTGTATAAATAAACCCATCGCCATAATTCCATGTTGCCGTTGTTGTTCCCGAAGGATAAACAACATTCGTAATTGTTGCTTTTTTCTTTTTAGTTCTCACTTTAAATGACGGATATAAACTTGCTGTATTATTTATTTTTATATGCTGTATGATCAGTGATTCAATAATACTGTAATCAGAATTATAAAGTGCTGTATATACAAGAACTTCATTTTCAGTTCCGGCAATAATTTCAGGAATAGATGCAAGAGAGAAACTAAATGTAGTTGTTAGTGAAGTATCATCACTCAGGTTTGTCCACCAGCGTAAATGTTTTGTTGCAGGGATTCCGGAAAATGGCACCCCTTCTTTACTAGATATTTTAGCAGTTAATACAACATTATCTGTTGATTTATATGAACATGCACTATTATTTATATCAATTGAAAATGTTTTTTTCAAATATTTAACAGAATCAGGAAGCCATTGTGCTAAATATTTTTTTACAATAGCATAATCTTCATCAGCAATTAAATTATTCCATTCATTGGGATCTACATTTCTTTCACTTCCTATTTCATATAATTCTTCTTCCGTTATACTGGCAGAAGAATCACAATCCCATACAGAATAAATGTTATTCGATTTATATTGTATGTAATGAAACTGGTTATTGCGCACTGAGTATTGGGGATTACATGAACCTTCGGTGTCAGGTTTTCCTTTAAACGACGAGAGTGAAGGCTTCTCCATTTTTAGATCTGCATTGGTTAACAAGGGCAAAATGCTAAGGCCGTCAAGATAATTAGTATTATCACTAAATCGGGGTTTTTCAACGCCCACCATATCACATACTGTAGGAAAAATATCCAATAAACTTACACTTGTAGTACAAACCTGTTGATGCACATTTCTTAAATCAGCAATTATAAATGGTACCCTGCTATCAGTTTCCCACATACTCTCTTTTTTCCAATGTTTTTTTTCTCCGAGGCTAAATCCATGATCGCTTATTAAAATAACAATTGTATTATTAAATACTGCAGGATTTGCCTGTAGGCCGTCAAATATTTTTCCTATTTGTTCATCAGCAAATTTAATGGCCGCTAAATATGCCATTACACCATTTGCTCTTTTTGATTCTTCAAGAATAAACGCTTTTTCAGATGGACTAATAGAAGCATCAACAACGGGCATAGGCGATAATCCCAAGCGCCATGAACGGAAGTGATTATAAATAGCTGCACTTGCTAAATTCTGAGCTACACCAAACTCCGGAAGATTGTCATAATCTGCATAAAGAGGATCCGGCTGCGGGGGCATTACAATTCCATTGTAAGGAAATGCATCGCCCGGATTATTATAAGGAGTTATGTATGGCAACTCATAATAATCATCCTGATAAAATTCACTAAAATAAGATTCAGGAATATATAATGGTGTGTGTGGTTTTGCAATTCCCACTGCAAGAAAAAACGGCTTTCCGCAGGTATTTGCTGTTCCATCAGCAACTTTATTAATAAATTGAACCACAGTATCTGCAGTTACATAATCTTCCAAATAAATGGTTAATGAATCATTTAACCGGCTCCAGGGAAGGGGGTAAATTCCCTCAACATTCGCCATCCCAACAGGGTGAATAATGTCGTCCTCCAAATAAACCATAGTGCGGTTCCAGGATAAACCTTTTGAACAAGGATCAGAAGTGAGTGCATCATATTCAACATCCCTATCGTAGCAATGAAAAATTTTATTAATACCGAAAGTAAAATAGCCTGCCGAGTCCTTTAAATATCCTGGTATCGTAAAATACTCCTCATTGTTTTCTGCTGCTGTAAAGTTGTCGCTGAATTCAGCGCATTTGTAATAAGCATTTTCATACACTTGTGTGTACTCTAAATCTTTTCCTGTTAGAAAGCTTGTTCTTGAAGGAGCGCATTGCGGCGCAGTGGAGTATGCATTTGTAAAGAGTGTTCCATAATCTGCAATTTCAGAAATATTTGGTGTTTCAACCTGCGGGTGTCCTCCCAGGTCTTCAACATAATCGTTCAGATCATCAATGACAATAAAAAGGATATTAGGCTGTGATTGAGCTGATGTGCCTTTAGATAAGGCAAGGCATAAAATTATTACTGCAAAGAGTGTGGTGGTTTTCATAAATAAATAATTTGAAGATTAAATTTAGAATGTTTTTTTAAAATTCCAATGTAATCAATGTTTTTTTATCTCCATAAATTTTTGCAGGCCATTCTTGTGACATATCTGTAACCATAAAGCCCTGGTAAATATATTATGGCTTGTGAGGATTTTGGATGAGAAAAAATATCTATATTTATAAGATTAAACTCAATTATTATGAAAACAAAGTTACTCCTTGCATGTATTTTAACTATCACTTTAATTACAGCAAAAGCTCAATGGAACTCATATCAATATTTTGACGGAGCTGATACAAATTATACTTATGATTCATTCGAAATATTTTTAGATGACGATACAAATAATATTTGGCAGATTGGGAAACCTCAAAAAATGCTGTTTGATAGTGCCGCTACTTTTCCTAATGCAATTATTACAGACACTATAAACGATTATCTTACAAATAATACCTCCTCATTTATAATTCCAATTAGTCACTTTGACTGGAGTTGGGGAGTATTTGCGATACAATGGTCTCAAAAACTTGATCTTGAAAAAAAAGAGGACGGGGCCATCATAGAGTTTTTAGTAGATAGTATAGAAGGCTGGCAAAATGTGTTTAATAATCCTTATGTGTATAATTTCTATGGCTTTGATGAAAACAACCGGGACACTTTAAATTCCGGTGAATATGCATTTAGTGGAACTGACAGTGTTTGGAGGGATATCTGGTTATGTTTTGAATATTCTTTTATTGAAATATATGATACAGTATATTTTAGATATACTTTTAAGTCCGACTCTATAGAAAATAATAAAGAGGGTTGGATGATGGATAACTTTATGGGTCATATAACTTTCATTCACACCGTCAAAAATGATGAACAAACTGAATACCTTCATATTTATCCATCCCCTACAGATGGTATTGTTCATATTGAAGCTGAAAAATTGCAGGAGTATCATATTATTGAAAGTATCCAACTGATTAATATAAATGGAGAAATTATAAAACGTTATGGAAGAAGCCCTACAAAATTTTATATAGATATCAGCGACCAGGAAAATGGTTTATATTACTTAAGAGTAAATACAAATATTAAATCAGAAACAGTTCCTGTTTTATTATTTAAAAATTAGAGATGAGAAAATCTTCTCAGCTTATTGCACTGCTATTTTTGTTTTTTTTCATCGTGGCATTTAAAGGAGATCACAATGCTACTCCATATAGTTTTCCTGTTCTAAAATATTTCCCTGAAATGCCTTTATCAGAAATAAATCCGATAACTGTTGAAGGAGCTGCATTAGGAAAATATTTATTTTATGATTCAATTTTAAGCTCTGATTATACTTTTTCCTGTGCAAGTTGTCATAAACAAGAATATGCATTCAGCGATGCCCCAAATAGGTTTTCTAAAGGAATTACCGGAGAATTTCAGATCAGAAATACCATGCCTCTGTTTAATCTTGCCTGGTATCCTGCATTTTTCTGGGACGGAAAAGCGAAAGCAATTGAAGAGCAAATATTTCACCCGGTACGAATTGAAAATGAAATGAATTTAAACTGGAAAGAAGCAGAAAAAAGAATCACAACAAATAATTTTTATAGTGAAAAATTTTATGCTGCATTCGGTAATGAAAAAATTGACAGCCTTCTAATTGCAAAAGCAATTGGGCAATTTTTAAGAACACTCATTTCTCATGACTCAAAATATGATAAAGTATTAAGAGGCGAAGCAACATTTACACAAGATGAAAAAGATGGTTTTGTGCTCATGAACGATATGACAAAAGGCGATTGCCTGCATTGTCATACTACAGATGCAAATGCGCTGGGCACAACTTTAAAATTTAGCAATAATGGATTAGACAAAATTTATAATGCAGATGATTATATTGATAAAGGCAGAGGCACAATAACCGGGAATAAAAAAGAAAATGGTTTATTTAAAATTCCATCATTGAGAAATATTGCACTAACAGCTCCGTACATGCATGATGGAAGATTCAGTTCACTGGAAGAAGTATTGGATTTTTACAGTCAGGGTGTAAATGAAAGCGTAAATGTTGATTCAAAAATGGGCTTTGCATACCAGCATGGAAATAAATTAACCTGCGAAGAACAGGAAAAAATAATTACCTTTTTAAACACCCTTACAGACAGTGTTTTCATCAATAATCCTGAATTTGAAAATCCATTTAAATAATCATTTTAATTTATTTGAATGTAAATTCAGGTAAATTATTTTCCCTTCCGTATGCTCCTGATTCCTCTCTCATTACTCATTTTATTATTTTTGCCCTCAATCTTAAAAATTAACTATGTCAATTAATACCATTCAATCACTTCTCGGCGAAAAGGCTGAATACTTATTATCGCATATCAGCAAAACAATTTCAAAAGATAATCTTCATCTTCCGGGAAATGATTTTGTTGACCGCATTTTTATGCAAAGCGATCGTAACCCTCATGTTTTGCGTAATCTGCAATTAATGTTTGATAAAGGAAGATTGGCCGGTACCGGATATTTATCTATCCTGCCTGTTGATCAAGGAATTGAACATAGTGCCGGTGCATCGTTCGCAAAAAATCCTATTTATTTTGACCCGGAAAATATTATTAAACTGGCTATTGAAGGTGGTTGTAATGCAGTAACAACAACTTATGGCGGACTTGGATTATTGAGTAGAAAATATGCGCATAAAATTCCTTTCATTGTAAAAATAAATCATAATGAGTTTCTCACTTACCCTAATAAATTTGACCAGATCATGTTTGCAAGCATCAAACAAAGCTGGAATCTTGGGGCAGCTGCAGTAGGGGCAACAATTTATTTTGGAAGTGATGAAAGTGCAAGGCAACTTCAGGAAGTGAGCAAAGCATTTGAAATGGCACATGAACTTGGTATGGCAACAATCCTCTGGTGTTATTTAAGAAATCCTGCCTTCAAAAAAGATAAGGATTATCATTTAAGTGCAGATCTTACAGGTCAGGCAAATCATCTTGGCGTTACAATAGAGGCAGATATAATCAAGCAAAAACTTCCTGAGAATAACGGAGGGTATCTTGCATTAAATACAAAAGAATCAGCATACGGAAAAAATGATAAACGCATTTATGATGAATTGACTTCGGATCATCCTATTGACCTATGCCGATACCAGGTTGCTAATTGTTACATGGGCAGAGCAGGGCTAATTAATTCAGGTGGCGCTTCATCTGGTGCAAGCGATATGGCAGAAGCTGTTACCACTGCAGTAATTAATAAAAGGGCAGGTGGAATGGGATTAATCAGCGGCCGCAAGGCTTTTCAACGACCTATGATTGAGGGCATCAGTATTCTCAATGCTATTCAGGATGTGTATCTTTCAAAAGAAATCACTATAGCCTAATTTTTTGGGATTTTATCCTGAATTATTCGAAATTCAGGATGAAATCCCATCACTAATTTTTTCCTACATTTGCATCCCTCTTTAACCATAATTGTTGAACGAATCTAACATTAGTGAGCTGGTTTCAAAGAATACGCAAAGGCATTGACACTCCAACCGAGGACAAACTGGATACACCGGAAGGTGTATGGTTTAAATGTCCGGAATGTAAAAAAACTACTACTGTTAAAGAATATGCTGAAAAACTTTGGTGCTGTCCAAACTGCAATTATCATGGCAGGATAGGTTCACGGGAGTATTTTTCTTTCTTATTTGATGAAGGCGAACATGAGTTATTATTTGAGAACATTATTTCTAAAGATGCACTGAACTTTAGCGATCTGAAACCTTATGAATCCCGCTTAAAGGAAGCCTATAATAAAAGCGGCTATACTGATGCTATTTCAGTTGGTGTTGGAAAAATGGAAGGACATGATTTTGTGATCGCCTGCATGAATTTCGAATTTATTGGTGGCAGCATGGGAACAGTTGTGGGAGAAAGAATATCAAGAGCAATAAGTTATTGTGTGGAACATGGTTATCCTTTTATGATAATTAGTAAAAGTGGTGGCGCAAGAATGATGGAGAGTGCTTATTCTCTTATGCAAATGGCTAAAACCTCAGCGAAACTTACTTTACTTGCTAAAAATCAATTACCCTATATTTCTCTCTGCACTGACCCTACCACTGGGGGTGTAACAGCTAGTTACGCCATGCTCGGCGATATTAATATTGCCGAACCAAAAGCCTTAATCGGTTTTGCCGGACCAAGGGTTGTAAAAGAAACAATAAAAAAGGAACTGCCAAAAGGCTTTCAGCTGGCCGAGTTTGTATTGGAAACGGGTTTCCTGGATATGATAACAGAGAGGAAAGACCTGAAAAAGCAACTCGCTGACTTGCTATCACATTTTAAAAATTGAAGCATAAAAAACTTTGAACCTTCAGCCTAAACTTTAAACTTTAAAACCTATCTTTGCCTTCCTAAAGAATTAATTAGTACAATGGCTCAAGTAACATCAGAAAGAAAAAAAGAAATTTTTAAAGAATTTTCAGGCTCTGAAAAAAATACAGGCACAGTAGAAAGCCAGATCGCTTTATTTACTGAACGCATAAATCATTTAACGGAACATTTAAAAGTCAAGAAAAAAGATTTCGCAACAAAACGCAGCTTGCTTATGCTGGTTGGTAAACGTCGCCGCTTTCTTAACTACATGATGAAGAAGGATATTGCAGCTTACCGTACATTAATTGACAAGCTTAATATCAGGCGATAATGATATACTAAAATAACTTTCGGGGCTATGGGGAATTTTTAAATTCCATAGCCCTGTTTTTTTGCAATTGATTTTCGCATCAACTGCTTTCAAAAAAATTTAATTATGAATTTAAACGTAGTAACAAAAACCTTTGATTTTGGTGATGGCAGGTCTATTACCATAGAAACAGGAAAATTAGCAAAACAGGCAGATGGCTCTGTTGTTTTGCGTATGGGCGAAACAATGTTGCTGGCAACTGTAGTATCAGCAAAAGAGGCTAAAGCTGAAATAGATTTTATGCCGCTTACTGTTGAATACCGTGAAAATTATGCAGCAGCAGGAAGGTTTCCCGGTGGATTTTTAAAAAGAGAGGCCAGGCCGAGTGAATATGAAATATTAATAAGCCGTTTAATTGACCGTGCATTGCGCCCGCTATTCCCTGATAATTATCATGCGGAAACACAGGTTATTATAACATTACTATCTCTTGATACAGAAATATTACCTGATGCCCTTGCATGTTTCGCAGCCGGGGCTGCTCTTGCAGTTTCAGATATTCCATTTAACGGCCCTGTAAGTGAAGCAAGAGTTGGAAGAATTGATGGAAAATATGTGATCAATCCAACAAGAACTGAATTGCAAAACTCAGATATAGATATGATTGTTGCCGGAAATCCGGACGATATAAACATGGTGGAAGGGGAATTAAAAGATGTGAAAGAGGAAGATATGCTCCAGGCAATCATATTTGCCCATGATGTAATTAAACGCCAGTGTGCTATGTTAAATGAATTAACTGAAGCAGTTGGCAAAACAAAAAAAAGAGAATACAATCATGAAACAAATGATGATGTATTAAGAGAAACTTTGCGAAATGCTACCTATGAAAAAATATTGGCTGTTGCTAAAATGTCCTCAGCAACCAAAGTAGAAAGAAGAGAAAACTTTATCGGCATTATGGATGAATTCTTATCCATCTTTTCCGATGAAGAGAAACAAGCAAAGGCAGGATTAGTGAACAGGTATTTCCATCAATTTGAAAAAGAAGCAATGCGGGAAATGATATTGAATGACAAACAAAGATTAGATGGAAGAAAGTTAGATGAGATAAGACCTATATGGTCAGAAATTGATTATTTACCGAGTGTGCATGGCTCAGCAGTTTTTTCAAGAGGTGAAACGCAATCATTAACCACTGTTACACTCGGAACAAAAATGGATGCACAGCTAATAGATGGTGTAGTTCATGAAGGAGAAAATAAATTTTTGCTGCATTATAATTTCCCACCTTATTCAACAGGTGAGGCAAAACCACTAAGAGGGTTAGGAAGGAGAGAAATTGGTCATGGTAATCTTGCGATGCGGGCCTTAAAATATATTCTTCCTGCCGATAATGAGTACATAGTAAGGGTTGTTAGCGATGTATTAGAATCAAACGGCTCATCAAGTATGGCAACTGTCTGCGCTGGCTCAATGGCGTTAATGGATGCAGGTGTAAAAACAAAAGCTCCGGTTGCGGGAATTGCAATGGGATTAATTTCAACACAGGGTATGAAACAATATGCAATCCTTTCTGACATCCTTGGAGATGAAGACCATCTTGGAGATATGGATTTTAAAGTTGCAGGAACAAGTAATGGTATTACAGCGGCCCAAATGGACCTGAAAGTGGATGGACTTAGCTTTGAAGTTTTGAAAATAGCCTTGGAACAGGCAAGAAAAGGTAGACTGCATATTCTCGGTGAAATGGCAAAATCAATTACACAGCCAAGAGAGGAATACAAACCGCATGTGCCGAGAATTGTGAAAATGCAAATACCCAGAGAATACATTGGTGCAGTTATAGGGCCAGGAGGGAAAATAATCCAGGAAATGCAAAGAGAAACCGGATGTGTGATTACCATTGAAGAAGTTGGAGAATATGGAATGATTGATATATCTGCTGCAAATAAAGATGCCATAGATAAAGCAGTGAACAAAATTAAAGGAATAACTGCAACACCTGAAGTGGGAGATGTATATGAAGCAAAAGTGAAAAAGATTGTTGAGTTTGGTGCCTTTGTAGAATTTTTACCGGGAAAGGAAGGATTGCTGCATATCAGCGAAGTATCATGGCAGAGGTTAAATTCTTTAGATGGTGTTTTAAATGTTGGTGATAAGGTGAAAGTAAAATTATTAGAGGTAGATAAGCGCACAGGTAAATTCCGTTTATCCAGAAAAGTATTATTAGAAAGACCTGTTGCTCAACAGGAGGAAAAAAGGGAGAATTAAAAAACTCTTAAATTTATTATACTATAAAAGCAGGAAAATCTCCTGCTTTTTATTTTTATGTGAAATGAATATTTACATACAACCCGTTTTTATCTACTTTCATCAATAAACTGTAAATAAGTTTTTACTTTTATAAGGCAATAGACAGGTGACAAAAAAAGAGTGGATAAATAAACTAAAATGCTTTGCAACCTTTGTAACATAGCAGCGTACTAAACCACACAAACTGAAACATGAGGCAATTAAAAATTTCCGCTTCAATCACTTCCCGTGAAACGGAGTCGCTCGAAAAATATCTCAACGAGATCTCCAAGTTGCCAATGATATCACCTGAAGAAGAGGTTGAGCTTGCAAAAAGGATAAAATTAGGCGATGAATTAGCACTTGAAAAACTCACAAAAGCAAATTTGCGTTTTGTGGTTTCTGTTTCAAAACAATACCAGGGTCAGGGATTAACATTATCTGATCTTATTAATGAAGGTAATGTTGGTTTAATAAAAGCAGCCCAGCGTTTTGATGAAACAAAAGGATTTAAATTTATTTCTTATGCTGTTTGGTGGATACGTCAAAGTATTATGCTTGCAATTGTTGAACAATCAAGATTGGTGCGTTTACCTTTAAATAAAGTTGGAAGTTATACTAAACTAAATAAGCTTGCACATAAATTAGAGCAGGAGTATGAAAGGGAACCGACAATGGAAGAACTTGCTGAGATCATGAATTTAAAAGAGAGTGATGTAAAAGAATTATCACTAGGCAGTGCGAAACATGTGAGCATGGATGCTCCAATAAGTAATGATGGCGAAGAAGGAACAATGCTTGATCTTCTTGAAGGTGATAACACAGATAATCCTGATAAGGGATTAATATCAGATTCTTTAAGAGGTGAAATTGCAAGGGTACTTACAATGCTTACTGATCGTGAATCAGAAATTGTTGCTGCTTATTATGGGTTAAATGGGTTTCAGCCATTAAACCTTGAAGAAATTGCGGCCCGTTTTGATCTTACAAGAGAAAGAGTAAGACAAATAAAAGAAAGAGCAATTAGAAGATTAAGAAAAGTTACTACCAGCAAAATGCTTAAAACGTACCTTGGATAAATACGAAACCCAAAATAAGAAATTCGAAAAAAAACAGAATAAATAAATATAAAAAGCCTTTGGTCTTGCATAAAGATCAAAGGTTTTTTATTTAACTGAATTCATTTAAAGTCTCGGAACATCCACAATAAAATGTCCTGCGAAAGTATGTCTTTCAAAAGAGAGTAACATTACATGCAGTTTTGAAGCGTCTGCAATATCCCTGAATAATAACACTCCGTCAATTCCCAGTAAATGACTATCGAGCCAATTATCTTCTGCATCTGTTACAAATAAATAATAAGGATTTTGTTTTGAAGGAAAGGCAAGTATCTCCTCATAAGAACTATTAAATGAATGATTGCCTATTCCCATGGAGCGCTGAAAACCCATACTGTGATTGTTCATATTTAATGCCGGCATTTTTTCAGGCTGAACACCACCGATAATTAATTGTGTTGTTTTTGTTTTATCCGCAGATTGAAATGATAGCCGCAATTCAACAGCCTGTGTTTTTTCTTTATTCGTAGATGTTGTTCTGCTGTAAGTCATTCTTCCCGGATAACGAAAATTGCCGAGACTTGTATGCCGCACATCTTTTTTATTATACATTCCAAGAGAAACAAATGATGCATAAGCTGTACTGTCAGTTAAAAAATCATTTATGGAAGTGTATATTTTCGGGTATAAGATATTTTTTGCCTTTGTTTGACGCTCACCAATTACAGGATATAATTCAGCATTCAAATTTTCATAGGGCATTATTTGTTCTGAATTAATTGTGCGTAATATATCTAAATTAATTTTCTGTGATGGTGGTGTTTTATAATTTGTGAGCATATCTTTCCATGTTTCAAAAGATGTATCATTTCTTTTTTCAAAAAGATTCTTATATAATTCTGCGGGAAAAGTAAACCAGCTTTGAAAATAAACCCGCTCTTTATTGTTTTCTGTAGCAAACATGCTCATTTCCCAAAGGCCTGCTCCAAGGCAATTATTTGCTATATCAACTCTTGTTATATTATTTTTTTCATCACCTGTTCCTTTTACTGTATAATATTCATTTGTGAATTTTGCCTGTATACGATTCCACTCCTGATTCATTAATGCTATATGTGTTAAATAACTATCACTTTTAATATGCTCAGCAATAGTTGGCATTATTTCTAATAAATTTATATTACTTAAAAAGATGCTGTCGCTTTTTTCATTTGCGGGTGTTATAAGAATATCAAAATTGCCGTTTTGTTTTTCGAAAAATGAAATTGTATTGTGGGCATAGATGCCTGCAAGTTTGTTCCTGTAACCTATATTATTATTATCAGGATATTCTGCATCTGTCATTGTTTTAATTTCCGCAGTATGTGTGCTTACATAAACAGGTTTATTTTTTTGCGCAAATAAAATTGCTGAAGGAAGAAAAAATATGATGAGTGAAGTAATTAATAATTTTTTCATGCTTTAATGCTTCAATGTTTTCAGTATGTAAAGGTAAAGAAGTTAGATGTTGTTTGAATAAGGTGATGTTGAGAAATACAACTGCTGTATTGAGAAGATGGATTGGAGCGGTGAGAAGTTGGTTTGGAGCGTTGGGAAGTCACATTGGAACGATGGAATGTTAAATTGGAGCGTTGGAATATTAAATATTAGCATTGAGATGTTGGTTTGCAACGTTGAGAAGATGAATTGGAGCGTTTAGAAGCGGAATTCCCTGTGAAAAGATGGCAGCTTTGGATATTTTTAAAGCCAATGTGACTGGGTTGATGATTTGGGACTATATGTCACTATGGTTTGATTTCGATGTTTTGAGGGCATTGACCGATTTAGAGCATGTTGAACGCAGGGTTATTCTGATTTAATTATTTTTAATGGAAGGAAGAACCCTGCGGCGAAAGAATGCCTGAGCATGTTCAGGCTTTGTATGAACAATTTTTATTTTATCATTTATAATTTCTTTTTTAAACTTCATTTCAAAATACTTTTGTGTGGATGCCGGATCAGGTCGGCATGACAGCTTCATTGTTATTTTTTCTGTAATACTCCGCCGTCAGGTCATTGCGAGCCTGCTCCGCAATCTATTCAAATTAATTTATTGCAAATCCTAAAATAACATATACTACGCAACTTATCGAAAACGAAATTAAAGCATATGGTAATTGCGTAATTCCATGTGCGTAATTATTACACTCCGCTCCCTGCGATGCAAGTATTGTTGCATCACTGAAAAAACATGCATGTGCACCAAATGCCCCTGCACTTACTACTGCACCAATACACAACCACATATTACAATCTAAAGCAGTTGCTAAAGGAATTACCAACGGAATAGCAATGGCATATAATCCCCAACTGTTACCGGTGGCAAAAGCAATTGCCCCTAATGTCAAAAAAATGATCAATGGTAAAAATTCTTTATTTACACGACCATTTACACTGTCAATCACATATTGCGTTAATCCCATTTCATCACCCAGGTTTTTTAATACATAACTCAGTACCAATAAAACCAAAGCATACAACATACTTTTCATGCCTTCTATAGTTGATGCGGATAAAGTTTTTATTGGTGCAACTTTTTTAATTGCGTAATAAATAATTGTGAAAACCAAAGCAGTTATAATTCCTTTTAATGCATCAAGATCCATGATGATTGTTGCGCTGATCAAAACAATTAACGGTAAAATTAAATACCATGAACTCGCTTCACTTTTTCCTTTTACTTTTCTTTGTCCTTCAGGAATGGCAAGTAAATTCTCTTTATCCAAAGCGTCTTCATCAAGGAATACTTCCACATCTAATTTGAATTCTTTTGAATTGTCCGGTATTACCTGACCAGTTTTTTCTGCTCTTGCAATTGCTTTCTTCATTCGCCCAATAATTGGAATAATTCCAAGAATAGTTAAGGGCACCAATAAAAATTGAATATATCCGTAAGAAATAAATGGAATAATATTCAAGTAGGCAGCAATTCCATCGCCCTCAGCAACCAACTGATTATCCTCTAATAATTTACCGATAAAAATAACCCATGTTGAAATTGGAACGATAACACAAATTGGAACTGCTGTTGAACTCACAACATACGCAAGCATCTCTCTTGGAATTTTATAGTGGTCTGTAATTTTTTTCATCGTTGTTCCCGTAGTGAGTGCATTCAAATAATCATCAACAAATAAGAATGTTCCGAATATCCAGGTTGTTAATAATGATTTCTTTTTTGTGTTAGCATGCTTCAACATTTGATTACCGAATTGCAAAACACCACCACTTCGAATCATTAAATTAATTAAAGCACCGTATAAGCAACAAACCATAATTACCCATACCATGAGTTCATCCTGTAATGTTACAGTAAAAGAGTTTATTGTTGCATCAAAAAAATTTGTTTCAGTAGACATGAAATCAATAATAATATATCCGGCAAGAATTCCTATAATAAGCGGTTCTAATGATAATCGTGTCCACAATGCAATGATGATCACAATGAGTGGCGGAAGTAATGAGAGCCAGCCGAAATATGTTATTGTTTCTTCCATTAATTGTTTGTCATTGAGAGCGGCAAAGCAATCCGTTCGATTAATTAGCAGATTGCTTCAAAGTCATTGTACTATTTATTTTTTGTTGAATGACTTTTCGCAATGACATTCTTTTATAAATTTCCAATACTAATTAATTTCTTTTCTAAATATTCATACAATCCCTCACTCCCGCTTTCATGACCAATGCCACTTTGTTTCCAGCCTCCGAATGGTGCTTCTGTAGCATGCGGTGCAAATTCATTAATACCCACCATCCCGAATTCTAATTTTTCACTTAAATAAATAGCATCATTCAAATTGTTTGTCCAAATGAATGCCGCTAAGCCATAAGGAGTGTTATTTGCTCTTTCAATTACTTCCTCTTTTGTTTTAAATGAAATAACAGGCAATATAGGTCCGAAAATTTCTTTATTAATAAATTCAGAATTCTCACTTTTTACTTTAATGATTGCAGGAGAAATAAAATATCCCTTCTCTTTTTCTTCACCGCCACTTATTAATTCATTTCCTTCATTGATCGCAAGATCAATTATGTCTAATACATTTTGTTGCTGCTTTTTATTTATCATCGGACCTAACCTTGTTTCTGC